>JAEURO010000196.1 GCA_016788345.1 Chthonomonadaceae bacterium | reverse complement strand
CATTCCATCACTTGGTCAGTCTTTGGATGCGACCTACCGGCAGGGCACAGACCCACGGTCGCTCGTCGAATCCATGCTCCACCGCTTATCGGATTTGACCCGGGCCTATTACGGCGTCGAATCTGGGTCAGCAACAGACTCCACGCAGGAAGCTGCGATGAAAGCCGTGTCCTTACAGTTTGGGATCGACAACATCCTGTCTTGGCGGGGAGCCTTGGCTGCGGCGCACAGCGAAATCAGGCAGGTGACGATTCCAAAGGTTTGGCTCGAGGCAGAGCTGATCCGAATGGCAATCGCTGTTCCGACAGCCCAGGCTGTGGCGACAGTCGTGTCGACACCGGTGGCAGCCGCAAAACAACCTGGCCAGCCCAAGGGAGTGCCTGTTCAGCCGGTCGCTGTGGCCGAATCTTCCCAGGTCGAACCAACTGCAGACCCCGCGCTCAACGATGCCAGATCCAAGTGGGCGAATCTAGTCAACGAACTTGGATCTTCGTCAGCGGTTGCCCGGGAGCGGCTCACAAAAACTCAAGTGCACCGGATCGAAGGGAATAAAGCGATGATCCGCCTGGCCAGCCAAATGGCTCTTGAACTCGTTCAAGGCAGCAAGTTGGAGAAAGGGATTCGCGAGAAGTGGAGGAACATGGGTTCGGAACTTGAGATCAGTTTTTTTTTCGAGACTAGACGGATGACCGCTCCGCCTGCGGTAGAAGAGACGGCGGTAGAATTACCCGCAGAGGGCGACAGGCTAGTGGCGTTGGTGCATGAAGTCCTAGGTGTCGCGAGTAACACAAATGAAACTTCCTAAAGGATTTGGTGGACAGGGTTTTGGCGGCATGTTAGAGCAGGCCCAACAAGCCATGGCCAGAGCCAAGAACCTGGAATCTGAACTAGCTCTGGACCGCATAGACGTGGATAAGGGCCCGGTCAAGGCCGTGTTCAATGGGCAGGGCGAACTCGTGTCCCTGAAAATTGATCCGTCAATTGTCGACCCAAACGACGTCGAGGCTCTCGAAGACTTGGTGACCGGTTGCCTCCGGGACGGATTTGCCAAGGCAGTCGAGTACCGGAGCGCGAAAATGAAAGAGATCATGCCCAACGTTCCCGGCATGGACGGACTCTTTTGACCTCCAATTGACTTGTAAGAAAATCGGAGCCTAGAGCGTTTGTCTGCGTCCAATCCACCCTGGAATTGAGGTGGCATGTTAGGAAGGACCTGGATCGGAGCGGGCAAATAGGGTTGCGACCTTTCGGTCGGTCACCCGGTAGAATAGGCTGTCTAAAGACAGTTTTTCATGCTTTTCGCAAAACCCCTCGCTGAACTCATATCACAATTAGAAAGACTTCCAGGGGTGGGTCCAAAAAGCGCGCAGCGCTTGGCCTTTCACGTCCTGCGCATGCCCAATGACGACGTCCGCAGACTGTCCACCGCTCTGACCCACGCAAGAGACTCTCTACGGTTTTGCGACGTGTGCCAAAACGTGAGTGAACTGGAGCTTTGTGAACTTTGCCAAGACCCTTCGCGCAACACACATGTGATTTGCGTTGTCGCTGAACCCCGCGATGTGGCCGCTATCGAGCGGATCAAGGAGTTCAAGGGCCGCTATCATGTGCTTCATGGGCTCCTGTCCCCAATGGACGGCGTCGGGCCCGAAAACCTCAAAGTGAGAGAACTTTTAGAGCGTCTGAGAGAGCCGGTCGAAGAGGTCATCGTGGCGACAAACCCGACGATCGAGGGAGACACGACTGCCCTCTATCTTGCCAAGCTCATCCGGCCACTCGATGTCAAGGTGACACGACTGGCTCATGGAATGCCGGTCGGAGGGGAGCTTGATTATGCTGATTCGGCCACGCTGCTCAGTGCACTGGAATACCGGCGGGAGTTATGAGAATCCTCGTCGTCGGATCGGGCGCCCGCGAGCACGCTCTTTCTTGGAAGCTCAGCCAGGAAGCAGAGGTAGTCTGCGTACCCGGAAATCCAGGCATAGCACAAGTTTGTGAGGTGTCCAATGTCTCTGCTGCGAACTCGGGAGAACTAGTCCGTCTCTCACTGGAGCGGAACATAGGTTTGGTTGTTGTCGGGCCCGAAGCACCGCTCATCGACGGGCTTTCTGACGCCCTGTGCTCGGCGGGGATCCCGGTCTTTGGGCCAACTTCAATTGGTGCAAAGCATGAAGCAGACAAAATCTGGTCCAAGAGACAAATGATTGAGGCTGGAGTTCCGACGGCCACCGCTCAATCATTCAACAACCGAGAGATGGGCAAGGAGTTTGTGCGCGCACGGTTTGACTCTGGGTTCCAGGTCGTGGTCAAGGCTTCTGGACCCGCGCAAGGGAAAGGTGTGACGGTCTGTGAAGGGTTGGACGAAGCCCTCGAGGCCGTGGACGGTCTGGCTTTGTTCGGAGAGGCCGGGCAGGAATTCATCGTGGAAGACCGGCTATCCGGTCGCGAGTTCTCGCTCTTAACGCTTGTCAGTGGCGGCAATTTTTGGAGCTGCCCGGTGATCCAGGATTACAAACGGATTGGTGATGGCGACACGGGACCGAACACCGGTGGAATGGGTAGTTACAGCCCGGTCTCTTGGCTCGACCCAAGCCTCGTGTCTCGAGCCGAAGAAGAGATTGTCGCGCCGATGGTAGCACACATGGTGTCGAAGGGCATCGACTACAGAGGGTGCCTGTTCAGTGGTGTCATGGTCCAAGGTTCAGACCTTTATTGTCTGGAATACAACGTGCGGTTTGGCGACCCAGAAACACAGTCACTTGTGATGCGGCTTGGGCCCGGGCTCAGTGGGGCGTTGGCCGCAGTTGCAGGAGGAGGTGGCGAGGTTTCGCCGCCGGTCATGGACAATGCGGTTGTGTCGGTCGTTTTGGCTTCAGAAGGATATCCAGGAAATGTACATTCAGGACATTCCGTCACGCTTCCGCCGATACCGGACAATGTCCAGATTTTTCATTCCGGAACCCGTATGTCCCATGAAGGTTTGGTCACCTCGGGCGGACGCGTGGTGACTGTGTCTGCATCTGCCGCCACAGTTGGGACCGCCCGGGAAACCGCCTATAGAGTCGCGCAAGGCGTGGACTTCTTTGGCAAACATTTTCGGCGTGACATTGCGTCAATATGACGACATGTCGATTCTTTTCGCGGCAGTTTTCTCATGGAGCATAGGTAAAGCCCAAGTGCAAGAGGAACCTCCAATCTATCGCACTGTCTTTGCCACGCCGGACGAAAAGAACGGGTACAGCGATTTTGTACGTGCTTGCGAGCTGACTCAAACGAAGGATTGGTCTAGGCTGTATGAAGCGACCAACGAAGCCCAGATAGGGTCAAAAAACTACCTGGCTTCGCGCCGGGCCCTGTCATCCTTGTGCCAGCCTGTGATTGCCCTTGTTAAGTCTGGCAATCAGAAACCTGTCACAGACCCCCGTGTGAACGTAAGTATGTCCACCACTTATCCCGAGCTGTCGGGGTTTAAGGCCGTTGCCAGGGGGCTTGGTCTATCGGCCTATGCCATGTTCGCCGATGGCAGCAACGCTACGGCCTCAGACACATTGATCCAGGGACTTATGTTCTCAGAAAGAATCAGTCACTGCGGTCCCATGATCACAAGTTTAGTCGCAAGGAGTAGTCAGGCCATTTTGTTAAAAGTGCTCGCCGAGCATCTCGAACGGATCCCGATTGGCAAGTGGAACGAGCTCGCACAGAAAACAGACCATTGGATCGCAGCCAGCAGTGCTCTGCCGACATTGGATCGCGAGTTCTTGTTCATCAAATCTACGTTGCGACCCTCATTTGATGATCCGGAAGACTCCCTTTTTGTCGACGAAACTGGCTTTCAAGACGTGATTAGGAAACTCAGCCCTGACAAGAAAGACCAGCTGGCACGAGAGTGTATCGATGCTATGGAGGCGGTTCAGAGGCAATACCAGGCCGCAATGGAAGCAGACGAGAGCCAATGGTCAGAATTGTCAGAAGCCGTCACAATGGAGAAGCTAGTCGGCGACAAACCGCTCGTCAAGCATGTTGTTGAGTCTGTCCTCCCGGTCGTAGGTTCGTTGGTCAGGCTCGAATTGATGAAGCGTACGCAATTAAGGCTCCTGCGTCTTCACGCCGCTGTCATGTCCTACTATTGGGAGACTGGCCGGTATCCCAACACGTTGGCGGAAGCCGGTGCTCCATTCATTAGTGACCCGGTTTCGAAGGAGGACTTCGTCTATCAGCGGGTTCAAAACACGATTGAGCTGTACAGCAAGGGCGATAGGAGCACTGGCAGGATCGACCTAGTCATGAAACGTCCGGCAAGGGGGTCGGAGACTGATCCCGGTG
>JAEURO010000195.1 GCA_016788345.1 Chthonomonadaceae bacterium | reverse complement strand
CGATCTATTGCCCAGAGCGGATCCGGCGAGCCTATCGTGCTGGAGGTGAGCCCCGAGGAAGGTGCCGGACACATACGGGTGGCGAGAGACAGTAGATGTCTGTGGTCCATGTGCCCAAAGAGAGGGGACTTGAACTTCGGTTGCTCATCGTCCCCTTTGTTCTTTGCGGAGTTTTGACTGCGTACTTGACCAGGCTCTGGTTCTTGCAAGTCGTCATGTCAGAGGATTTGCGCGAAAAAGCGGACACAAGCGGCTTGATTCCCGTAACAAGGCTCGCACCTAGAGGCAAGATCGTAGACAGGGCGGGCAGGCTTGTCGGAGGGGTCGCTCCAACTTTTGTTGTCACAGCGCAGCCACGCACAACCCTCAAAAATAGGGAAGCCTTAGAACTGGTCGCTTCGATTTTGCGCATTGAACCTGAGGTCCTAAGGAAGGCCATCGCCAAAGTTTCCGATTCCGGCGACATTCCCGTGCCAGTCTATATCGGAGCTGACGTTGCCGCCGCAAGTGAGATCGCAGAAAGGCACGACGAGATGCCTGGGTTTGCTGTTGAAACCCAGGCCATGCGCTATTACACTGAACCTGTCCTAACAGGTCAGCTGACTGGGTACGTGAGGGTGGCTGGCGAAAACGACCTCAAGCGGCTGCACAGCATGGGAATTTTGAACCCAGCTCAATACGTCGGCATTGCTGGACTTGAGCGGCAATACGAAAAATTGTTAATGGGGAGCCCGGGTACAGAGCAGGTCGCAGTCGACGCCCGCAGAAGGCCTCTCCGCAGCCTCGGTTCCCTGGCTCCGATCGCAGGGTCAACGTTGAACTTGACGCTTGACATGAAACTGCAAAGCGTGGCCATGAATCTGTTGGTAGGGAAGCGGGGTTCCATAGTGGCCCTAGATCCACGAAACGGTGAAGTGCTCTGTATGGCTAGCAGTCCATCTTATGACGTTTCCATGTTTCAAAATGGGATCAGTAAGGAAGACTATAAGTCCTTGCTTGACGATCCGTCCAAACCAATGTTCTTTCGTGCAACAGGGGCAGCCTATGCACCGGGATCCACATTCAAGGTCGTAACCACGGTCGCCGCGTGGTTAAGCGGGCGGTTCAACCCTAATACATTTACTTTTTGTCCGGGGTACATCCAGGTGGGGACACGAAAAACCAAGTGTCTTGGAAAACACGGATCTATTTCGTACAACAATGCGTTTGCCAAGAGCTGTAACACATACTTCGGACATCTCGCAGTCGTGGCTGGGCGAGACAACATGCTCAAGGCCTGTGAATTGCTTGGTCTAGGCAAGAAGACGGGCCTAGATCTTCCGGCGGAGTCATCTGGCATCGTACCTACCCCAGATTGGTGGGATAAGAAGCGTGACCGTAGGTGGGCTCTCGGTGACCTTGTCAATTTTGGAATGGGTCAAGGCGAATTGGCGACTACGCCACTCCAAATGGCTTGTGCCCTAGCGGCCATTGCAAACAAGGGAGTCAGTTACCGACCGCATCTATTGAGATCGGTCACATCGCCGGTGCCCGGCGCCAAGCCGGTCTTGGTCGAACCCGTCAAGCTGGGCGAGGTCAGCGCAACTGACGAACAATGGCAACTGCTTTTCCGTGCGCTCAACAGCGTAATCACTGACGGCACAGCAAGGAGTGTAGCCCAAATCTCGGGATTGAACTGGGGAGGAAAGACAGGAAGTGCCGAGAACAGGAAAGACCATGAGACTCACAGTTGGTTCATTGGAATGGCACCGCTGGAACAACCGGAAATAGTGATCTGTGTGATGGTGGAGAACGCAGGGCACGGGAGCGACGTCGCCGCGCCAATTGCAACGAAGTGCGTGAAACACTGGCTGGTCGACAGGGCCAGGAGCCCCGAAGTTCAATGAGGTTCAAACAGTGACCGATCTTTCGTGAGGTTGCTCAGTTTGTCGGGATCAGCAGTCATATTTGTCAGTCTTTGGATAACCGCGAGACCCTTTTGTCGAACAGACTCAATTTCGTCCAAACCGTGGCCAGCTAGTGTAGCCTTAGGGTCATTACCGATAATTGATATGATATAGGGTGCGCTTACAGACATATACTTTTTGTATGTTTCTAGCGCTCCGGACAAGTTTTGCTCCGCCCTATCTCCTTGGTCAGCTAAATAGACTCGGGCGTCAGCGGGCTCCAGAGGTACCAATTCAGGCAGGGCCCGGACCTGTAAATACGGAGTCTCTTCGACGGAGATCAGCCGCTCGGCTGTTGCGCGTGCGTCATCCTCTTGCCCCAGGTTGCCCTGAGTTTGATAGAGTGCCTCCAAAGTTGATAGATTGTTAGGATCCCATGACAGTGCCTTTTTGAGTGCGCCCACTGCCCCAGTCGGTCGCCCAGCCCGTAAATATTCCCTTGACAGGGCTCGATAGTAGAGTGGCCTCGGGGCCAGTGCCACCGCACGCTGAAGCAGGGTCAGCCTTTCATCGGGATTGACCTTTGCGGCCAGATACGCGGTTTCACCATCGTTAGGCGCAAGAGTCATGGCGAAGGCCAGGTCATCTCGGGCAGTTCGTGTCTGGCCCTCGACTATCGACCTTGAGCTTGCCGATTTTATCCCCTCAATGAACGCAGTATGCCAAAACATGAGTAGTGAAACGCATCCCACCAACCCAGCCATCCACAGTCGCGCGGGTTTCGGGGCTGCCTCGGGAGAACTTCCTGTCGCAGTGAGCTGCAGTCCAGCCCCCATCACCAAGAACATCACGATGCCCGAACCCGTGTAGATCAAGTTAGACTCAAAAAGGCCGTCAACGCAGGCTGCGACCACAGACCCAAACATGCAAGCCCGCAGGGTCTTCGTTTCATCAGGCCAGTTTCGGGAGTCCTTGAAAAGCCCGACAAACCAAAGTCCAATGACCGCAAGAAGCAACACCACGCCCGGCAACCCAACCTCCACGGCAGTCTGTAAGACAGTCTGATGCGCGTGGACAGTTTGTTCGGTGAGACCTGGCTTGGCTGACTCAAACCGATATGTCCCTGGCCCGCTCCCCAAGGGTCTATCCGCCACAAGTTGGACGGAACCCTTCCAGAGCAGGACTCTAAATCCGGCAGATTGTTGTGACGTGACCGAGGGGTCCATGACTCGTGCCAACGGGGCCGCGCCGCCAGGCGCCTTGTTACTGACGAAAAGTGCCAATACCAGAGCGATGGCTACAGCCACAGGGACAAGTGGCTTGGCTGCTGAGATCTTCTTAGTCCAGAAGAAACCAAGAGTCACGAAGCCAATCAGCCCAAGGCAAAGGGCGATCATCCCACCTTTCGACTGCGTGAGCATCAGGCAAAACACTATGATTGCGGTCGCAACGCTTGCAGAGAGAGAAACTAGCCTGGTTTTTGAAAAAGAAAGTCCTGCTGCGAGTGGAGCGACCGACGCCAGAAGCCCGGCGAGGGCGTTCGGGTTGTTCCAACCGCCGAAGACCCTGTAGCCCGGATCCAAGGCTTTCATTGCAGAATATTCGGTGACACCGTTGATGGCGACCAAAACCGCCCCAACAACGAGCGAGGTCAAGAGCGCTCGGACACCTGATTGTCGGCCACAAGAGGACACTGTCGC
This sequence comes from Chthonomonadaceae bacterium, assembly GCA_016788345.1. Taxonomy (GTDB): domain Bacteria; phylum Armatimonadota; class Fimbriimonadia; order Fimbriimonadales; family Fimbriimonadaceae; genus JAEURO01. The sequence continues at coordinate 737 of JAEURO010000195.1, read as the reverse complement.
CACAAGAGCCAGGCCAAAGAGGATCCAGTTGAGCCAGGTCGAGTAACTCGCATAGGGGAACGAAGACCACAGCGATGTGCAACCGGTCCAAAAGACAAGTGCGGTCAAAGCCCCGAGCAAGGGCAACGACGGAACCTGGACAAAGCGCTTCCCTCGAACTGAAATGATGAAACTTAGGGCAAGCAGGGTTCCCAAGACGGCACGGGTGCCAAAGGGCGAAGTAGGTCCCCAGAAGAGCGATGTGATCCAAGGTCCCGTCGCCGGAGTCGCGTCCAAACTGACATGCCCGCCGACCAATGGCGCGAGAAAAGCCGCCAACAGGAGGAGGGCTAGCTCTGCCCGTGGCCACTTCATCGCCTACGGACCCTTCGCATGAATGCGTCCCAGAAGTTCTTTGATAGGAACAGGCTGGCCCGAACTGCCAATGCACCTGCGGCTAAGACCAAGAGCACCCACTTTATTGGTGCCCACGTCTTGGCGAGAGTGTTTTTTCTGTAGAAAAGCAACATGGACTTGTGGAACCGGACGATCATCTTGTTCGCGGCCCGGTCTGTGCTTCTTCCGATTGCGTGGGTGATCACGGCTTGTGGAAAGTAAACAACATCGAAGTTTGCCGTGTGGGCTCGAAAACAGAAATCTGTGTCCTCACAATACATAAAGTAGTCTGGATCCAATCCCCCGATCTTGTCGATGAGCTCTCCTCTGATGAACATGGCCGCCCCACTGACCCAGTCGAC
>JAEURO010000194.1 GCA_016788345.1 Chthonomonadaceae bacterium | reverse complement strand
ATCCTTGGTTGCTGAAGATGGGGACAACTACACTGTCTGTAAGTTCATTGTGCCGAACCAACAAGTGAGGCCAATTGTTGTCGACTTTGCAGCAGATTTCCCGATCGGTGATGCAAGTCCTGGCTCGACCGATCTTACTGTGCGAGCCCGTTGCAGCGCCAACACCACCGGGCTAGGTCTATGGTTGCAAGCTTACGACTGGCAAGCTGGGGGATGGACAAGTTCGGCGACGGAAACCTTGACCACAGGCGTCCGCTCCTTTGTCAGGAGTTTTCCTACTATCGACAAGTACCTTGAGTCAGGCACCCAAACACTCCGCGCTCGCATCGCCGTCGCCCCGACTGGCCCCGTGTCGACCTTCTTCTATTGTATCAACGTCGATCTCTTAGAGTTCCAGTCGAACACTCAATAGCCAGCACTTAGTTTATGTGGCAGATATCGCAGCCCCTTCTCCCCAATCGAGGGAGCGGGGCCTTGAGTCAACTGCCTTGAGACTTAGCCACGATTTCGGTCGCGATGTTGTTCGGCACTTCCTCGTAGTGGCTAGGAGTCACGTTCGGGGTCGCCCGGCCTTGGGTAAGCGAGCGGAGCGTCGTGACATAACCGAACATCTCTGAGAGTGGAACGTGTGCTGTGACAATAGTGACACCGCCTAGGGCAGAGTCCATCTTCTCGATGCGGCCACGCCGACCGTTGAGGTCGCCGATAACGTCGCCGGTGTTCTGTTCAGGGGTTGTGACCTCGACGTGCATGATAGGCTCTTTGAGCACTGGGTTGGCTTTTTTCATGCATTCCTTGAATCCCAGTATCCCGGCTTGCTTAAAGGCGTTCTCGTTCGAGTCGACTTCGTGATAGCTTCCTTCAATGACTGAAACTCGGACGTCGACCACGGGATAGCCTGCGATCGTGCCACTGAGCATGGCTTCCCGGACGCCTTTTTCGATTGCCGGTATGTACTCCTTTGGGATGGAGCCTCCAACGACCTTGTTGGCAAATTCAAATCCCTTTCCGACATCGAGCGGCTCGATCTCAAGAACACAGACGCCGTACTGCCCCGAACCGCCCGTCTGTCTAACAAACCGACCCTCTGCTTTGGCCTTGCCTCGGACGGTTTCGCGATAAGCGACTTGCGGCTTACCTTGGTTGGCTTGGACTCCAAATTCTCGGTTGAGCCTGTCTACGATGATCTCGAGGTGAAGCTCACCCATTCCGCTAATGATCGTCTGACCGCTCTCCTGGTCGGTGTTGACTCGGAAAGTCGGGTCTTCCTCCGCAAGTCGCTGGAGGCTAGAACCGAGCTTCTCTTGGTCGGCGCGGCTCTTGGGCTCGATAGCGATTTGGATGACAGGCTCAGGGAACTTGATGCTTTCTAGTGTCAACGGCTTGGCCGTGTCGCAAACGGTTTGGCCCGTTTTAACATCGTTAAGCCCGATGACGCCGACGATCTCGCCTGAATAGACTTCATCAATGTCCTCTCGCTTGTTGGCGTGCATTTCCATGATGCGTCCAACACGCTCGGTTCGTGTGCGGAGTTCATTGGTCTGCGGGTCTCGGTAGCAGACTGTGATAGAGCTGCCCTTCTTGAGGATGCCGCTGTAGACCCGGACATAAGTCAGTCGGCCGACAAACTTGTCGCTCTGAATCTTGAACGCGAGGGCGCTGAACGGGTCTGCGTCGCTCGGGTTCCGCTCGACATCACTCTCGGTGTTGGGGTCAAGGCCCTTGACCGCTCCAACGTCGATTGGCGACGGTAGGTAATCGATAACAGCGTCGCAAAGCGCCTGCACACCTTTGTTCTTGAAGCTGGAACCGCAAAGGACGGGCACGACTTTCCCAGCGATGGTGCCGGCTCGGAGAGCCTTTTTGAGGTCGGCGAGGGGGATCTCATCGCCTTCGAGAAACCTCTCCATAATGGTGTCGTCATAGTCGCTGATCGACTCGATGAGTTTTTCGCGGTATTCGGCAGCCACGTCGACCATGTCTGCAGGGATGTCACGAACTTCAAACTTCTTTCCGTCGTCGCTGGTGTAGACCGTAGCCTTCATCGTCAGAACATCAATGTAGCCCTGGAAGTTCGATTCTGCACCAATCGGGATCATGATGGGGGCCGCGTTCGCGCCGAGTCGCTCCCTCATCCTGCCGACGACCTGGAAGAAATCTGCTCCAAGCCGGTCCATCTTATTGATATAAGCGATCCTGGGGACTTTGTACTTGTTGGCTTGCCTCCACACCGTTTCCGACTGGGGTTGGACGCCGCCAACCGCACAGTAGACAGCGCAGAGGCCATCGAGCACACGGAGAGACCGCTCGACTTCGACAGTGAAGTCCACGTGGCCTGGCGTGTCGATGATGTTGATCTTATGTTCGGGCTTGTCATCCGCGCTTCCGCTCCAGAAACAGCTCGTGGCAGCAGACGTGATCGTGATGCCTCGCTCCTGCTCTTGCTCCATCCAGTCCATCGTTGCAGCACCGTCATGAACTTCTCCAATTTTATGGGTGCGACCGGTGTAATAGAGAATTCGCTCGGTCGTCGTCGTCTTGCCCGCGTCAATGTGGGCGGCGATGCCGATGTTTCGGACGAGTTCTATGGGGTGACTTCTGGGCATGCTCTTAACCTTTTGTTGACTTTTCTGGTCGACAAACGCAAGGACGCGAGCAGCCTAGACCACCCGCTTTGCCAGTGTACCGTGAGGGATGAAAATCGACTGGGCCGGGGCTGTGGTGAAGTCGAGCTTCCCTGGAGACGATCAACCTTAGGTGCCAGGTAAAAAGGGAAGGTATCGGGAGTCAGTGGACGCCTAACGCATTCAAATCGTAGCCATGTCTGGCCCTTTCTGACTCACCACCGACGCCATGGCTCAGAAGGAGCTTTGCAAACTGGCCAGACTTCGGCAAGATTCGAGCGGCCGGGCCCTTGCACATACTTCAAGTACTGAGATCCAATATCATTTGCCAGTTAAGGAGGGAACGATTCAACTAGAAGCCGAAAACAGTGTCCTAGTTAATTGACCGCGTATTGCCCCGTTGGGGTGTGACAACGTATGGATCTTCACATACAGCATTCCCTTCTTGATGAAAGGCTCGATTTGCTGCGGAAATTGGAGGTTATCAAGCATGAGGCTAGCAGAGTTTTGCCCCAAGGGCTGCCAATCGGTGGGCTGCCCGATCTGAGTCAAGAACTGGCCGTTCTGACCTGCCTTACCAATATTAAGACTTGCCCCAATAATCTGGTTCTTGTCAATGTTCGTGACTACAATGGTGGCGTCGAAGGTGTGGGTCGGTCGGTTGTAGACTAACATGAGGTTGCCGGTCGCGGCATCCTGAAACGGCGGCACAATGTTTGTCGAGACTAAAGACGAATCGATGTTTATCGCGTCTGATGAAGCCAGCGTATGCACTCCCAGCAATATAAAGCTGTAAGACGTGATCTGGTCGTCACCTAACAAGCTCGAAGTCGTGTCAAAGACGACTCTGGCTGCGTATTTGTCCCAATGCGATTCGTGGTGAAAACTTGCCCCGTCGTTGATCGTATGGGCGTTTCCTTCGTCATACTTGTCCGCGTCGATTGCAAACACCCGGTGGTAGAGCTGTCCCCCAGCTTCGCCATGGGGGCCGGCCAAATGGAACGCTGATGCATCGATGATGAGTTTGTCATTGTCGGCTTGAAAGGTGTCAATGCCAGTCTGCACCGTCCAAGGGTTTGGGCCTCTGGGAAAGCTGGAACTTGCTGTACCAGCGACGCCGAACGGATCGCAAATGATCTGTCTGAACCGCGAAGGTGTCGCGTTGTAATTCTCAGTTGGAGCCGACAAGGCTGAACCCGTCAAGACTGTTGCAATAGCAACTATCAAGTAGCGAGCTGATGGCATGGCGCACATTTTCACTTTCCTGCACAAAAGTCTAGCCTTGACGCGGAATTCGATTTGGACGGAGATCGTGCGAAGCCCGACTCTTGAACGTTAGAGATTTTACTTCAATTTTCTCGCTTATGGACCAAAATGTGAAATTTTTTGGCCTCAAAACGATCTCTTGTTTTTCAACCTAAATTGCTCTGCACATTCATTTCAGTGTAAATCTATTAGGCGACAGAAAAGTACTGATTCAGACAGTGGACATTTGATTTGTGTACCTGCCAACAAAAATTGCCAAGAAATTTTGAGATTTTTACATTGAACTGTGATAAAGTGTGGTTACGGAACTATTGCCGACGCCAGAGTGATGACATGCGGAAGACACTTCTCATATTGCCTTTAATTTTTTTTTCGGCCAGTGCTTTCGCTGACGAGGACATGTTGGTTTGCAGCCTCCTTTCGGATCAAGTTCTCAGGTATGACGGAGCGACTGGAGCGTACAAAGGTGTCTTTGCCGACACGCACATTGACGGGCCGGAGGGAATTACGGTTGGGCCAGACGGAAAC
>JAEURO010000193.1:4161-4422 GCA_016788345.1 Chthonomonadaceae bacterium | reverse complement strand
CGGGTTGTGTTCCGGCGGAACCAGTAAACTGGACTGCCGATGATTTGGCTGCTAGGACTCAGTCCGACCCCGCTTGTCGTAGACTACGATCCTTTTATGGGTCTTCAGGTCAAGATCCAAGGCGCGCCATTTATTGTGGGTTCGACGTTTTCATATGTCGATGCGAAGACTGGACAGACCGTGTATGCGTCAAGGTGGATGCCAAAATCCGTCTCTCGCTTGTCGGATGGCACTATCCAAGTCCGGTATTCAGGAGCCAAT
>JAEURO010000193.1:0-4151 GCA_016788345.1 Chthonomonadaceae bacterium | reverse complement strand
ACAAGTGGCGAATTGGGATTGACAGTGTGCATTTCAGATATGAGTTTCGCTGGAGAGGCTCAGGTGGCGTAAAGATCCAGAACTGCTTGGCGCAAATCTGGGCACCTGCGGTCACATATGGAAGCTTGGCCCTCGGATCAATGGACATTGGAAGCATTGAACGGCCGCTCAACGGCCCTTGGAGCGAGAGGCGCATTGGGGCAAGTAGCCAGGTGGCTTTTGATTCCCCAATGTTGCGGGCAAGTCTCAAGCTTGTCGACCGCACGGCCGCCCTTTATGACGCTCGATCTTTCAACCAAGATTGGGCGAAGGGTTCGAGCCTCTTGTGGATTGGACAAAGCGACCTTCCTTTATCGCCCGGACAGACACTTGAAATCGAAGGGGAATGGTCGATAAGTTCTAGGAACCATCCCAGTCCCCCACCTGTCAATCTCTCGGGCCAAACAACAAATTTTGATCCCGTCTCCCCAGCCATGAGTCAGTTGACCCTCGTTCCAACCCCGAAAGAGCTCAAGCTGACCGGCCAGACAGTCCGGGCCCATGTTGAAAGCCAGCGGTCTACTGCAGGCACAGATCGCCTGCGCGAGGCACTCCAGCGTTATTGGGACGTCGATGAAGTGAACTTACCTGTGAGCTTTAGCCAGCAGAGCTTGGGCTTGTCAGCAGGATATCGTATTGTGGTGACGACAGGGGGCGTACAGATTGAAGCGGCGTCTCAGGCCATGGCCGATAGTGCCCTTGACACACTTGCGCGACTGTCCCGTCCGGAAAACGGCACATTGAGAATCCCTTGCGGCACGATCAAGGACTGGCCTACGGTCAGCTGGCGTGGAGCGCATCTGTTCTATGGATCCAAAACGAGAGAAATTGAAGACGCTCTAGTTCACAAGTTCCTGGCTCCGCTGCGGTTCAACCACCTAGTTGTGGATTGTTGCCGAACTAATTGGCCTGGTGTCCCAAATCCGGCAGAAAAGGCTAGGAAGGAAGATGTCGCAACCTTCTTCGAGCTTGCGAGGTCGGCAAGCATCGAACCTGTGCCACTGATTCAAAGTTTAGGACACATGGACTGGCTCCTCACAGGTTCGAATGCCGAACTTGCGATTAACTCGGACTTGCCGTACACACTAGATGTACGCAGAGATCGGGCCAGGAAGTTGATAGACTCAATCTGGGATGAAGCCTATTCTTGTTTGAAGCCCAAAGTGGTCCACTTTGGACTCGATGAGATTTCAATGAGAGGCATGCCGGACGATCCAACCTTGCCAGACCGCCTTTGGGCAGTCCAAGTCCCGAGGCTGATGACTTGGGCCAAAAAAAAATCCATCACTCCAATGGTGTGGGGAGACATGATGTTGGCTTTGGGCGAAGCACCCGATGCCACTCACGCGCCTAGCTTTGAGAAGGCTTCTGCCCGCAGAAAGCTGTTGTCAGGAGGAACGATCGTCACTGATTGGCACTATAAACCTACGGACCGACCGGAAGAATTCACGAGCCTGTCGCTCTGGAAGAGCCAAGGAATGACGCCTGTCGCTTCAAGCTGGTTCAGGCCTGCGAACATTCGGTCGCACACGCTGAAAGCGGTTGAAGTTGGGGCCGGGACTCTTCAGACCCTTTGGGCAGGATATTCGACCGATCTCAAGGCAATTGTCACGAATCCAGACCAATTTGCGGCTTTCGTCCTAGCGTCCGAGTACTCATGGACCGGTCGAAAAACGCCAATTGGAAAACTCGAGTTTGTGCCGTTAGACGTCTTGCGGCAACAGTTGTTTGAACCGCCTAGACCTGTGAAAGCCGTATCGTACAAAGCCATAGGCGAGGGGAGACGCCGGAGCATGAACGGTGTACCCTTTGTCCTGTTTGAACCTATTGTCTTGAAAACACCGGTTTTGGGCCCTAGTGGCCAGGCTGATAGCGTCATGCTCCAGATCAATGGAGATTGCAAAGAGTTGATACTGGCTGTCGATTGTGTCGCTTGGCAAAGAGATGGCGACGTTGTGGCGACGGTCGTGGTCGAATCTGACGCAGGAACCGAAGAGCACCCTGTTTTCTATGGAGGTGACGTGCGGTCAAAAGACGATGTGGCTGGTCTTGTGAGGTCCGTCCGGATCGAAGGGCTCGGATTACTAAAGATCCGGCCAAAGGGGCGTGTCAAATTTGTCCAGCTTCTCCCTGTGAGTGCAACGGCTGGTGTCCGGCTTCACGGTGTTTCGTGGCGCTAGAGGTCATTAAGGAGTGTCTTTCTCGTCACATTGGCGACCGTAGGTTCCCAGGCTGTGCGTTCGCCTATGGAAACGCAGATGCATGGGAGAGTGGCACCTTAGGGCGGATTGGGTATGGGCCAGGTTGGCCAGAAGTCAGCCCGTCGACTTTCTATGACCTGGCGAGCCTGACAAAAGTCATGGCCACTGCCGCAATATTTAAGCATCTCGTCGAAAATGGTCTTGTCGAGCTAGACAAGCCAATTTCTTGCACACATGACTGGGTCGCCAAAAGTGATGTGTCAGTCCGAAACCTCCTGACACACACGGCCAACCTTCCTCCTTACTTCGCGTGGCCAAGCACAGGCAAAGAATACGTCCAACGTAGTGACATGGCGAGTGAGATCGAGACTTTGTTGAATGGGGCCGCCGGTCAACTTCGAGCCGTATCCAGTGCGACATACAGTTGCATCGGGTTCCTATTTCTCAGACGGATCGCGGAATCTGTCACGGGGAAGACTTTGGCTCATCTCTTCAGTGAAGTGGTGGCTAACCCACTGGAAATTGAAGCGACGTTCTGCCCCGAAGACAAACGGGCGTGCGCTCCAACCTCATCGGTCGAGCCTTGGCGTCGATCATTGTCTCAGGGACAACACTTGCAGGGAGACGTCCATGACCCACTAGCCTTTGGCCTGGGCGGAGTTTCGGGCAATGCTGGGATGTTCAGTAACCTTTCTGGAGTGGCCCTGTTTGCTCAGTCAGTCCTTAGAGACCCAGTTTGGTGGCCCTGGCTGATACCGCATGGCGACACTGACCGGGGACTCGGCTGGCAAACGTCGGTCCCGTTCTCTGACGCACTTGTAGGGCACTCGGGTTATTCCGGTACGGGACTGTGGTTCAATAGGGGCCTGACCAGGTTCTGCGTCTTGCTGTCGAACACAGTCCATCCGACTGGCAAGAACCTTGGACTCAATGACGTCAGAGGAGAGTTCTGTTCGTTGGCTATTTGTCCCTAAGGGCCCCGTAATCGGAATTTGGCAAAAAAGTCCCATTTTGAGCCTCGTTTTGGGCTCGTTTGGCGAAACAGTAGGTCATAATTCAACTGAGGCTTCGGCTCCGCATTTGCTCTCCCCTTGGCGGTGTCCTGGAGCCTCTTTTCTATTACCGGAGCTACTGCCTACTTTGGGCGGCTTGGTTGTCCCCTTTTCCACAAACTGTTCAAAACCTCTGTGGATGACCATAATATCCAGCTGGCAATTTGACATAACATCAGTGTATCCATGGCCTCGTCTCGAATGGGAACTCCCGTCAGTCTCGAAGAGAGGATCCCCCCACACAGTGTTGAAGCTGAGATGAGCGCGCTGGGCGCAATGATGCTCAGTGAGAGGGGTGCAGAGGACGTCCAGGCCATTGTCACAGAGGAAGACTTCTACCGACCTGCGCACAGAGAAGTTTTCAAGGCTATCCGGCACCTTATGCTCAATGCCAAAGTGATCGACTTGGTCACTTTGCCTCACGAACTAGACTCAAGGGGAAAGCTTGACGAGGTCGGGGGACTGGAATACCTCATCCAAATCGCGGAAGCCGTCCCGAGTGCCCACAACGCGGCTTACTATGCAGAAATCGTCCAAGATCTAGCTACCTTAAGGAGGCTCGAAGAAGCCGGACGTGAGATTGTTGGACTCGTCCATGACCCAGACATAGAGCCAGAAGAGAAAGTCGACACTGCCGAAGACCTGGTATTTGAAGTCGGCCGAAAGCGGTTAGGGAAGTACTTTTCTCCCGTTCGGAGCCTTGCAAAAGAATTCTTCAAAGACGTTGACCACTTGCTTGAAACCGGGGAACCAATGTTGGGCACCCAGAGCGGGTTTAAAGACTTAGATTCCCTGACCACCGGGTTCTACGGCGGCGACTTCGTGATTGTGGCGGCGCGGCCAGCCATGGGGAAGACTT
>JAEURO010000192.1 GCA_016788345.1 Chthonomonadaceae bacterium | reverse complement strand
TTTATTCCATCACAGAATCTGAAATTGACTTGAACGAGTTGTTGGCAAAGATCACGCTTGTGTCAACGGGTGCGGCGGCAATTTTTACCGGTATGGTGCGCGGCGTCACTAGCCGCGGAGACGCCCACGAAACAGACGAGAGGTGCGCCATCGAAAGCCTCTACAAGATGTCTCGTATCTATGCCCATCTCTTTTGGCGTCTTGCAACCATGTAGCGGGGTTCAGATTTCGCAAACGACAGAGATCACGACGGGCCGCTGCTGACATCGCCGCGAGACCGTCTTCCGAACAGTTTCTGCTGCTAAGACCCGCACTTTGTCCACGTCCCGGACTTCGTTGGGCAAGAGCTTCGCCAAAGCCCCGCACAGGTCGTCCAAGGCGTCAAAGACCGCTTCTTCTGGTCCTGAGAACCCTCTGACTTGTGCTTCAGGCTTGCCCACGATGTCTCCTGCCTTGACGTCTAAGGCCAGGCTCACTACGATGACCCCGTCATGGGCCAGAGCGGCGCGCTGTCCCAACACCTCGTCGTTGACTGGCACATTGCCATGCTGATCGATCAAAACCTCTCCCCACACGACAGGCTGGTCGATCCAGGCCTTTTCATCGTCCATACACAGGCAGTCACCGTTCGAAAGTGTGAAAACACGGTGCTCAGGCCAGCCCATTTGCTGGGCCAATTCATTGTAGACGTGCTGATGGCGAGGCTCACCGTGGACAGGCGCAATATAAAACGGCTTTAAGAGGTTGACCATGAGCTTGATTTCTTCTTGGTACGCGTGCCCACTGGCGTGAATAGGTGAGTCACTGTCTAGTACGACGTTCGCCCCCATCTTGTAGAGCCTGTTGACAACACGCATGATCGCACCTTCGTTGCCCGGGATTGGCCGTGCCGAATACACTATGGTGTCCCCTTCTGCGACCTGTAACCTGCTGTACTCTTTTCTGGACATTTGGCTGAGCGCCGCCATCGGCTCCCCTTGACTGCCGGTCGTCAATACAATGATCTCGTTGGCTGCATACTTTCCAACGTCGTCGATCCGGATGTAGAGGTCATGTGGCAGCCGCAGGTATTCAAGCCGCCTGCACATGTCGATGGTCGTCTCCATCCGCCGGCCCGTACTGGTGACCTTGCGTCCGGTTTCTCTTGCGACATCAAAGACCTGCTGCATCCGGTGGATGTTGCTACTGAACATGGTGACAAGCACGCGGCCAGGTGCCTGTTGGACGACTCGGCGCAAGCCCTCGACCACGATGCTTTCGCTTGGACCCCATCCTGGCCGGTCCACATTAGTGGAATCGCTCATCAGCAGGACGACGCCCTCCTCGCCGATTTCCGAAAGGCGGGTCATGTCCGTCTGTTTACCGTCAACCGGGCTGAAGTCAAACTTGAAGTCGGCGGTGAAGAACACGACGCCGTGTTCGGTCCGCACTGCCAGGGCGCACGTCTCTGGAATCGAGTGGGTGACGCGGACAAATTCGACGCTCAATTGCCCCGCATCAACCTTGTCGCCAGGGTTGACAATTTTGAACTCGACGTCTTTGATGTGCATCCGCTCTTCAAGCTTGCTGCGCACCATCGCGGCTGTGAATTGGGTGCACACCAAGGGCACCTTGAGGTGTGGCAAAAGGAAGCTAAGGGCCCCGACATGGTCTTCATGGGCATGGGTCAGAAATATCCCGCGAATTTTTTCCCGGTTCTCCAGAAGATAAGTGAAATCTGGAACGACTATGTCCACTCCATAGTGCTCCTCGTGGGGGAACGACAGGCCAACATCGACCACAATTAGGTCGTCTCCTTGCTCTACGACGGTGCAGTTCTTCCCTATTTCACCGGCACCGCCAAGCGGGACGACTTTTAGTGTGGACATATCTGGCTAGGGTACCTGTTGCCTCCTCGGCAGGTTGAACTTCTGGCCAGCAGTGCATTGTCCCGTGGTCGCGATGAGCTTAGTTCGCGCCATATGGCAAGAGACGCCGGTCGGCGGCTAGGCTGGTATGCTTCTCTGCGATGGCGGCCAATCTCATCGGGGCCCACATGCCAACCGCCGGCGGGTTGCACAACGCTGTCCGCAACGGCCATGCCATCGGGTGCACGGCCCTCCAGGTCTTCACGTCTAGCCCACAACAATGGAAAGCCAAAGACGTCACCGACGAAGCGGCTGTAGAGTTTAGACAGGCATGCCTGGAGACCGGCATAGGCCTCCACGTCGTCAGTCACGACAGCTATCTGATCAACCTTGCGACACCAGATGATGACTTGCGGGAGAAAAGTAAGCAAGGGCTTATTGGCGAGATGTCGCGTTGCAACAAGTACGGTGTCCCTCTCGTTGTCAGCCATATGGGGGCGCACATGGGACAGGGGACGGAGACAGGCCTACAGAGGGTGGCCGAGAAGACGCTAGAAATCCTCAGCGAGACACCCGATGACGTCACCCTGCTTATGGAGACGACCGCCGGGCAAGGCACATGCCTCAATAGTCGGTTCGAGGAGCTGGAGACCCTTCTGGGTTTATGCCGGGGTCACAAGCGGCTAGGAGTCTGCCTGGACACCTGCCATATCTTTGCCGCAGGTTACGACATCCGGACTCCGGAGACTTATGAGGCGACAATGTCAGAATTTAGTCGCTTAGTCGGCTTTGACCGCCTCTTGGCTATACATTGCAACGACAGTAAGAACCCGTTAGGAAGCCGGAAGGACAGGCACGAACATCTTGGGGCGGGCGAAATCGGCGAAACGGCGTTCAAGTGTCTCGTCAATGACATTAGGCTGAGCGACGTGCCAATTCTTGTAGAGACCCCAGAAGCCGAATCCTGCCATGCGACCAACGTCGCCAAGCTCCTTGGTTGGCGCGTCACTTCTTGATCTGGCCGCTGATTGGAGGGGGCGAGGACGTACCACCATCTCCCTTGTCCTTTTTCTCCGGAAGCTCGTCGTCGTCGACCTGCATGTCCATCACGACCCCGTCCGCGTCCATCATGTCGTCGCCCTCTTTTGTCGAGACCAAAACGCTGACAGCGCGCATATCGTCGCCGATTGAGTTGAGCATCCTGACTTCAGGCAGGTTGCCCTTGGCCCTGAGTTCGAGCGTCTCCTTTTCGCCGTCATAGACCCCTCGATCCGCCCAAACCATTCGCCAAGTACCGTCCGGGAGCTCTTGTCGAGCCTGCGGGCTTCCTGACACATGGGCTCTCCTTTGACCCTTGCCGTACCAATATTCGATGCGGGCAGCCGTCACTGCGATAGGATATTCGCGGATATTGTCCCCGGTTCGAAGTGAGTTTTGTTGCTCCTTGTTTGGCGGATCCGACGGTGCCTGTGGCCTGTCCTTTGCAATCTTATCTGGAACGACGGGCACGACCGGCGGAATCGAAACGACTTGCGCAGGCGTGTCTTTCGGCTTGATAAGCATGTCCACAGCCCCAGTCATCACGGCCCGCTTCTCTTTGCGGAAAACGGTCACCTCCGCACACGAGAGATTTGCATCAATCGAAAAATATTTGACGTTGCCTTTGGCGACAAGCACTTCGGTGTCCTTGTTGTACTCACCTCCGTCCGCGAGGACTATGGTTTCTCCATCAGTCGCCTTAAACTTAGTGAAAGTCGTGACGGCCCCACGGGTCTTACTGTTGACGGGAGGCCCTCCGTCTTGCGGCGTGAAGCTCCACTTGCTTTTGGTCTTTTCTTGGTTGACCATGCCTGACCATCGGATCCCACCTATCTCAAAAACCTTTGACTCGACATGATAGGCGAGTGTCTCGGCTTTCATGTCTCCGCCTTCCAGCCGTCCCACCATCCGTGTCGGAACTTTCAATGTCTTCTTGTCTGGGTCATAGACGAACTCCTTTGAAGTCATGTCCATTTTCTCATTGAAGACCCGGACTCCTTGTTTTCCGACAAGGCGGTCGCTGTCATTAAAGTATACGGCGTTCCTCGTCTCGAATTGAAAGGCTGACTTACCAGACTCGTAATAGACGCCGTTTGTGACTGACGTGAGATTGATCGAACCACGGTCTTCACCAGTAGATGCCTTTTCAACATGGGCTTTGGCGACGATTTCAGATTTGTTATAAGCTTTCCAATCAAAATTGGACATTTCGACACTATTGTCTTCGCTGGTCGGCTCGGGACCGCGATACTTGGCCAGAGGGTCTGACTTCAACACCCGGACAAATTTAGGCACTACAAGAGCCAATCCTGCGACCAAAGCTCCCCCTAAGAAGACTCTTGCAACCACGGCCCGGGGGCTAGAACGGGACATTGATGACCTTTATCTGCGTGAGCGAAGTCACGGTGACTGACGTCTGGCCAGTCTGGCTTCCCTTTTTGGCCTTGATAGTAAAGGTGCCTTTAGGGAGCCACAGTTTAAACTGCCCGTTCGAATCGGCGGTGATCCTGCGCAAGACAGACTGTCCAACTTCCGCGGTCACTGT
>JAEURO010000191.1 GCA_016788345.1 Chthonomonadaceae bacterium | reverse complement strand
GCCATCGAGTCGCCAACAACTGTCGAGTCCTTCGGTTTGTCGAACTCGCCCTTCGCCCAGATCTTCATGCCGTTCTGACCTGGTTTGAACCAGACGTTGGCATTGAAGCCCTTGATGTTGACTGGGCTCCAATAGGTGCCAAGCCGACCCCACGAGCCGTTTGCAGTGAAGTTCTGCTCGACTTCTCGGTAGCCAAGGCCTGCGCCCCAGTTGCCGCCGTCGTAGCTGCCGCGGAGGTCCCAAGCTTTGTTCTTGTCATCCATGACATTGCTGGTGTTGCGGCTCAAGTTTGTTTGAGCGAAGCTACCCCAGATGCCGATTTTCTCGAACTTGAGGTCGATCTGAGCACCGAGCGTGTTCTGTCGGTTGTAGGCGTTGCCTGCGACAGCGCCGCCGTTACCGTCGACGTCTTGCCAGAGGTAAGCCAGGTTGATGTTGCCCATCTCGCCGACCGGGAACTCAAGGTTGACACCGAGGGTGCGGTCAAGCGTGTTGCCATTGCTGAACTTGCCACCAATGACTTGCGGGTTGAGCTCGCCACCAGCGTTGTTCACGGTGACGCTCGAGTTGGTGCCGCCGAAGAGCTTCAGCGAGGCTTTTCCAAAGTTGAATCCGAGGATTCCACCGTCGAAGTACCAGTCGCCGTTGTCCCATCGCTCGTTGCTGAAGTAGTTGTTGAAGTCAGTCCGCTTCCAGATGTAAGGGCCGACTTGGTAACCTACTCGGCCGAGTTTGGCATTGAAGCCCTGACCGACGAGTGAGCTGTCGAACGTCACGCTAGCTGTGTTGACGTAGAGGTTGGACGGGCCGTTGTTGAAACCGCCGCCGCCCGGTGCGCTGAATGCGCCCAGGCCCTTTCCGCCCACGCCGCCGAACATGTTGCCTTCAACGATCGTGGCTTCCCACTTAGGACCTTCGGTGTTGGTGCCACTGACTTGGAACGCAAGTTCGTGGAGCATCGTGAGGTCGGTGGTGAGGCCAGCGATGCCGCCGGTGCCATGGTTCTGCCCGAGCCATCGGCCGTCACGGGTGACGCCGAAGTGCTTGTCGGTGCTGTGTGCGGCGAGCATGAGGAAGTCAGCCGTGCCATGGATGTCCACAGCCGGTTTGTGCTTCTCTAGTTCGCTGACGCGGCCTTCGAGGTCGCTAAGGTCTTGTCGGAGCTTCTTGACGTCGACGCCCATGGAAGCGAGTTCCTTTTCGAACTCTTTTGTCATGCGGTCGAGGTCATTGATACGGTTGCCCCAGCTCTTCATACCGTCGATTTGAGCTTGCATGTCAGACAGTTGCTTCTTGAGGTCGCCACCGTTGCTCATGCCCTTCATTTCTTCGATTTGCTTCACGAGGTCGTCGTGCATGCTCATCATCTTTTGCCAGCAGGCATAAGCGGCGCATGCGAACTCATATCGGCTCATTGGTCGGCCACCGCGGACGAGGCCGTCCGGGTATCCGACGAGGCAGCCGGCTTTCTTCATGGCAGCCATGGCCTCATAAGCCCAGTGATTGTCCGGAACATCCGGGAAGTTGTCTTGGGCGAAAACTGGTAGCGCGAAGCCAACCATGACCGCACCAAGAGCGATCTTCATCATTCGGTTCATTTGTGTGTTTTTCTCCATGCAGTCTGGAGTCGGAAGAACCGTCGTTCTCTACCCTCTGTCACTTTTTGCACCCACAACTTTCCTTAAGTTCCCTGTAGGGCCTCGGCGCCAGCGGCTTCGGCGACGCGTCCTGCGTCTCTGTCCTGCGTTTTTGAGACTTACATTAAGCCTCATGGCTATTATCGTACAAATGCTGGAGGAATTACAACGAGACTAGGACTTTCTTAAGAGTTTTGAACCAGGTTCGGATTAAGTTCGAATTTTCTGCAGGAGCTCGGCCGTCTTGTCTTCGACCAGGCGCCTGTCGCCTCGCGACTCGACGTTCAACCTGATCACAGGTTCAGTGTTCGACCCCCGCAAGTTGAATCTCCAGTCAGAAAACTCAAGGCTGATCCCGTCCGTCTTGTCGATAGTCGCCCCAGGGGCATAGTCTCGCTCAATCCTATCGATGACAGATTTGACATCCTCGACAGTCGAATTGATCTCTCCAGAGCATGGGTAGCGAGCGACCATGTCGCCCACGAGCTCACCTAGGGTCTGCCCTGTCGATGAGACAAGTTTGGCCACCAGCATATAGGGGATAAGGCCGCTATCGCAATACCAATGGTCTCGAAAATAATGGTGGGCGCTCATTTCACCGCCGTAGATGGCGTTCTCGGCCCTCATTTTTTCTTTTATGAATGCATGCCCAGACTTGCACATAACGGCTTTTCCGCCCGCCTCTCGAACGACGTCCAACGTGTTCCAAGTCAGGCGGGGGTCATAGATGACAGTGGCTCCAGGGTTGTCAGCCAGGATGGCTTTTGCAAGTAGGCCGACTATGTAGTAGCCCTCGATGAACTGGCCTGTTTCGTCGAAGAAGAAGCCGCGGTCATAGTCGCCGTCCCACGCGACGCCAAAATCGAATTTTGTCCGGGACATTGCGTCTTCTACTGGCTTGCGGCTCTCAGGCAAGATTGGGTTGGGCACACCGTTTGGGAATGACCCATCCGGCTCAAACATCAGTTTTGTGACATCGACCGGCATATGGGGGATCAACTTGTCCATGGCCACACCTGCCGCACCGTTTCCTGCAGATGCAAGTACTTTGAGCGGTTTGATCAAGTTGTCTTGATCAAACTGTAACAAATGTTGAATAAAACCCTCGTAGACGTCGACTTTGCGAGAGGGGTCGGGGCCGCTCTTTCGTGTAGACCCTAGGAGCTCTCCCGCCCGTTTTTCAATGTCCTTCAGTCCCGAGTCGCCGCTAATAGGACGGCTTTCTTGCCGCACCATTTTCATACCGTTGTATTTTGGCGGGTTGTGACTGGCTGTAATCATGATGCCGCCGTCGTAGCCATGCTTGGCTGTGGCGTAATACACCATCTCAGTTCCGACCAGGCCAAGGTCGTCGACAGTGCATCCGCTTTCTGACAGTCCTTGGGCTAGAGCCGTCGACAAGCTGGGCCCGCTCAACCTGATGTCGTGCCCGACACATACAGACTTAGCGCCGGTCGACTCAGCAAAAGCGACCCCGATCGCATAGGCGACATCGTCGTTGAGTTCATCAGGGACGATCCCCCGCACGTCGTACGCCTTAAAACAAGCCAGAATGTCACCCATTTGCTGGTGAAGGCTACCTTTCTGAACTGGAAACGGTGTGAAATCGGCCCCACTCGGCTAAAATAGAATTGATGCTCATTAGCGCAATCGCGGCATCCTTGGTATGCGGACAACAAGACCCGTTGGCCGAATACAAGGCAAAATTAATTCCGATAGGTAAGCCGCTCCCCGGATTTACACTCAAATTGGCCAAAGGAGGATCTTTGTCGCTCTCACAAGCGATTAAGGGTCGCAAAGCCACTCTGGTCAATTTCTGGTTCTATGGTTGAGGTTCTTGTCGTGCGGAGTTTCCGCACCTTCAAAAACTCTATGCCAAGTTGAAGCCGCAAGGGTTCAACATAGTCTCCCTCAACTCGGGTGACGACCAGAAGACGATCTTAGACTACGCCAAGAAGGGCGGGTTTACGTTCCCCCTCCTCATGCATGGCGAAACTTACGCGGGCAAGGTCGGCGTCATGGGATATCCGACAAACTACCTCTTAGACGCCAAAGGAAAGGTCATCAACCGGTTCATTGGATTTAATGAGAGCGAAATGGTCGCGGCCCTCAAAAAGTCTGGCTTCAAACTCTAAATCGCTCGCAGTCGGGTAGAAAGTCGGCATGGACCGACTTTCGGACCTGACCGCACAATGCGTCCGGTGCGGATTTTGTCTCGAAACGTGTCCAACGTTTCTCATTTCTGGCGATGAAGTGGAATCGCCGAGGGGCAGGATCGAGTTAGCCAAACAGTTCCAGGGCGATCCCGATGGGATGATCCAGGTCGTCCAAGCTGCATTTGCCACATGCGTGGGATGTCGTTCATGCGAGACCGCTTGTCCAAGCGGTGTCCGCTTTGGTGACATCTATGAGGCCGTTCGTGAGCAGACTGAACAGGCGTTGCCAGACCACAAGAAGAATCGGATCCTTGGTTTGGTGAGTCGGCCCTCAGTTTTCCAAGCCTTACGGATGGGCGCAGTCTGCCTTCCGGCATCTTGGTCCAGGGCCCTCTCGAGACTCTTGACTGGCTCCGGATCGATTGGCCGGGCGCTGACACGAAAGTTTGATTCATGGGACGATCTGGCAGAGCCGGCCCATGGTGCAGGCTACATAAAACTCGTTACCGGTTGCGTCATGGAGAATCTCTATCCAGATGTTCACTCGGCGACCCGGAACCTCGTCAAGCGGGCTGGTTTTTGTGTGCACGATGTCAAGGGTTGTTGCGGAGCCCTGCACAGTCACGGCGGCCAACAAAAAAAGGCCGTAAAAATG
>JAEURO010000190.1 GCA_016788345.1 Chthonomonadaceae bacterium | reverse complement strand
GGTCGTTCTCGCTACGACTTCGGCAAGGTCGTCCTTTGTCGGGTAGGGGACAAGAAGTTTGAAGAAGAACCTGTCGAGCTGTGCTTCTGGTAAGGGGTAGGTGCCTTCTTGCTCGACTGGGTTCTGGGTCGCCATGACCAGAAACGGTTCGTCCAAGTGATATCGCTGACCCCCAACCGTGACACCCCTCTCTTGCATCGCCTCGAGCATCGCCGACTGTGTCTTAGGTGTGGCCCGATTGATCTCGTCTGCAAGGACGAGATTTGCAAAGATTGGACCTCGGCGAAAGTCGAACCCTCGTGCGCCCGAATCCAAAGTTGAAAGGACGTTCGTGCCAGTGACGTCGGCAGGCATCATATCGGGAGTGAATTGAATTCGGCTGAAGCTGAGGTCTAGCACGTCAGCGAGCGTTCTGACCAAGAGCGTTTTTCCAAGGCCAGGCATACCCTCGAGCAGAACATGTCCATTTGCAGCCAACCCAATGAGAACGCCCTCGATGGTGTCGTCTTGCCCGACAATGACCTTGCCGATCTCAGTTCTAATCTTTGAGAATGTGTCCCGGAACCATTGAGCTGACTCTTTTGCATCGAATACGTTCATGTCATTGTTTCTCGCCCTGTGTCATGGGCGCCTTTTCCCGTTCAGTGAATCAAAATATTCTTTGACCCTTCGCTCTTTGTCACGCGGAATCTTGCCGCTATTCAGCGCTTTTTCAGCCTCGCGCGAATATCTTGGGGCGATGCTCTGATAGGGCACGCTCGACCGGTTTCCAACCTGCGTCGGCGCCTTGACTGTGACCGACCATTGCTGACCCTTCGATTCGTCCCATTGTCCAGTCACTCTGTTCGCTTTGGCCTTTCCCTTTGTCTCCATCTCTTTATCGCTCTTCACGACTTTCCCGGTGTCAGAAAACTGGTCGTCCTGGCTGGTGCCGGGATTTCCGTCAGGGTTTTGTTGTCCCGCCTGCGAGCCCATTGCATTGAGCATCATTTGCATGCTTTCAGATGACATTTGGCCTTGTTCGAGTTGCTTGGCCATTTCTTGGAGCTTTTTCATGAGCTCTTCTCTGGCCTTCGGATCCTTGAGTTGTTTCGCCAACTCCTCGAGTTGTTTCTTAAGCTGTTCGATGTCCTCTTTTGTTGGGGCGCGCCCTTGAGCCATTTCTCCAGCTTGATGTTGCATTTTCGCAAGCTGCTCCCGTATCTTCTTCATTTCTTCGCTGTTCATCAAGTCGCGTATGGCTTGTGCCGCTTCGTCGCTGAGCTTGAGGGCGTCGGCTAGCTTTTGAGCTTCCTGCATTTGCTTTTGAAGCTCGGCCCGTTGCTTTTCTAGTTTCTTCCTTTCTGCTTCTGGCAAGGCATCGATTCTATTTTGCTCGTCTTGCAATTGCTTTTGCATTTGAGCCACAGCTTGGCGCAATTGTTCTCTTTGCTGCGGAGTCAGCTGCGACAACTTTTCAGCCGTCTCATTGGCTCCCATTTCCTTAAGCTCTTGGCTGGAAAACTCGGATTTTGGGCTTTGAAAACCAGCGTCTTGGATCATGCGGTCAAGAGCTGCCTGCTCGCTTGCATTCAGGTTTGTCTTTTCAAACTCGGAAGAGTCGATACCGGATTGCTCAAGCTTGAGTTTCTCATACTTGCCAAGCGAGGTCTCTGCTTCTTCAGCTTTTTTGGCGGCTTCTTCAGCCCTGGACTTTGACTCTTTCTCGGCGCGTTCGGCCAACTCGTTGCCTTTTCGGAGGGCTTCTTCCTTATTGAGCCTCCCTTCTTGCAAATCACGGGCGAAGGCTTCCATGTCGCCTGCAACTTTCTTCTGGGACGGTGGAACCATGAGAACTTCTGACTTCGCCACCAAGGGCTTGGTGATTCGCTCGACTTTCGCTCCCATTTCCTTCAAGTCTGCCCGCTCTGCAGCGCTCTTCGGTCCATGCCCTAAGGGTGATTGCGACACCCATAAGGCAGCGATGGCCACAGCGTTTGCAAGCAACCCTCCACCCTGCCAACGCGTGAATCTAAATGGGTAAATCTTTTGGGGCGAAATGGCCTTCAAAGCCGCGTTTGCTTCTTCGAACTGGGCGTCCTTGAAACCGGAGCCAGCTTGGCTCTCGTCAAGCGCAGTGGACATCCTGTTGTGGAGCCTTGCCCGAGTGTCGACAGACCTGGCCAACGCGATCGGACTGAGAGGCCAAAAGAACCCAGAAACCGCGCCAAAGACCATAGCTGCACCCGCCACGACGAATAGCCCAAGAAAGGACGCGGAAGCCAAGCGGGCCCAGTCCAAAATTGCCCAAAGTGTCCCCAAAATTCCGCCAAACACCAAGCCAGCACCAAGACCTTTCCAGGCACGCAAGATACGGACACGGCCAGCGAACGGCGCCATTGTCGACAGTCTCAGACTCATAATTGACCCCTCAAACTTGCAACAAGTTTCTTCCTTTTTAGTTCCGATAGGATGAAAACACCGACACCCAATACGACGATCACTCCTACTTTGACGCAGGCCCTGTCAATTGGGTCTCCGAAAAACGAAAAGGGATAGAAGCGGGCCACAAGAAGGGGAGGCGTGTATGTCCCGGATCCGATGTTCAGCACCCCTTCGAGCACCGACAGTGCAAAGAGTGGAACCATCGTTGTCAAGAACAGGGACATAGCGAGGAGCCTGCGAGCGGACTCGTGACCAGCCCGAAACACAGGCACTGAACACAACCAACCCAACGCCCACACAAAGAACCAAGTCGACCAAACCCCCAAGAGGTACAGCAGATCCAACACCGAGAAAGACCCAGAACCTGCGAGTCCAAGCCCAGCGCCAAGCGTGGCGACCGCCATACAGGCTGCCAAGAAAGGTAGACCACTAGCAGGAGTGCCTCTCAGCACGAGCTTCAAATTCCACCACCCATTAGGCCAAGACTTCAGGCTGCCAGACCCAGACCAAGTCGATAGATAGGGCAGGCCGAACACCAAAGGTATGCAACACCAGAACACAACTGTCGCCCACGGACTACCGGTTCCCTTGGTGACACCAGTCGCCCAAGGCACCGATGCGAGTCCTATCGCCCAGGTTCCGAACAACAGCGTCAAAAGACTTGTGACCCTAAGGTTACAGCACTCTTTTGAACCAGCCTGGGTGAGGATAGATCCGGTGCCGACCATCATCAGCCGCAGGAACAAGCCGGCTATCACCAACGTCGGGACGACCAGTGGCACAACTTGGCCGAATAATTCCGTCCCATATTGTCCAGCCATGGGTGCAATTGCCGGCGATAAACCAGCGAAGGGCGGCATTGTCAGGACACCTCGGCCAAAACCTGAGAAGGCCACTGCCATAGTAGGAATGGTGGATATCAGGAAGTAGAGCCCGCCTGCCATATAGCTCCACAATACGGCAGGAACAGCCTTACCTGTCATTACGGCGATCGGCAGAGCGATCGCCATGTAGATGACTCCATGCACCATGACAAAGACGTAGGTCAAGAGCACGTCCTTCCATGTCGCGCCGCCCATGACGACACACATTGCTGAGATCGGGATCGTGAGGACGAGCAAGAGCAGGACATATCGGAAAGAGGCAACTGCCTTCCCAATCACAAAATACTTGGTTCCTACCGGGCTAGAAAACAGAAGGTCGATGGACTGCCGTGAATACTCGGAAACAATCGTAGCAGAAGCAAGAGCGGGAGCGATCAAAGCCACCATAAACTCCAGCATATAGACGATCACATTGAAGAAGATTTTGAGGGCATCCTGGATTTGCGCTACGGATTGCTCGTTCGTGAGCGAAATGCCCCAGTAAAAAACGCAGGCGATAAGGGTCAGTAAGCCGCCGTAAAACGTGAGTAACAGAGGTGCTTTGATGCCCCGTAGTTGTGTTCGGAACTCCCGCACGAGAATGGCGTTGTCGAAATAGATCCGACGTTGTTCGGCAATCCAATTAGTCGCACCATGTGCTTCGCTTGACGCATCGCCGAACCCGGACATCAGTTGACCGCTCCTGTCGTGACCTTGAGGAACACGTCTTCAAGGTTGACTTGGCTCTCTGTTAGGCTCGCAACTGGGTATCCCTCGATCGCAAGTGACCTTAATAGGTCGACCTGATCGCCAAGGTTTCCACTAAACTCGATCCGGAGATGGCTGTCGTCCAAGACCGACGTGGCTTCGACTCCTGGTTTGCCATGTAGCCACATTCCGACCTCGCTGGCCCTGTTGATGAGCCGGATGTCAAGTGTCTTAAACTTTTGGATGCCTTTGACCACATCTTCGACTCGGCCACATGTGATGAGTTTGCCCTTCTCAATGATCCCAATTGAATTGCAGAAATCTGCCAGCTCCGGGAGGATGTGGCTCGACACAATAACCATCTTGCCCATCGAACCAAGCTCCTTTATGAGGTCTTTCAGTTCGGCGCGGGCCCGTGGATCCAAGCCGCTTGCGGGCTCGTCCAGCAGCAAAAGGGTAGGGTCGTGGAC
>JAEURO010000018.1:10358-21634 GCA_016788345.1 Chthonomonadaceae bacterium | reverse complement strand
GATTCCGCCAGAGTGGTTTGTGACGTTTACAAACCCGCCCTGACCGTCCGAACGCAATGGGTCGTTGTGTGAACTGCCTTGCATCGAGGTTCCACCAAAACCCGAACCAACCTCGAACCCTTTGCTGGCTGGCAGTGACAGCATGGCCTTCGCCAGATCAGCCTCAAGTTTGTCAAAGACTGGTTCCCCCCAGCCGGGTGGCAGGCCGCGGGCCACGCATCGGACCGTGCCGCCGATCGTGTCCCCTTCTTTTCGAACACCTTCGATGAGCTTTATCATTTCTTCGGCGTGTCCAAGATCGGGGCATCGGACAATCGTTCGATCCACGTCTGCCCGTGTGATGTTGCTCTCGTTGACATTGGCGCTTAAACTTCCGACGGATTCCACCCAAGCCACGATTTCGACACCGAACGCCAAGGCCAGGAGCCGTTGGGCTACAGCACCAGCAGCCACTCTGCCGACTGTCTCTCTAGCAGACGCACGGCCACCTCCAGGCCACGCCCGTCGGCCGTACTTGAGATGGTAGGTGAGGTCAGCATGGCTCGGCCGAAACTTGTGCTCCCATTCCTCATAGTCTTTCGACCGGGTGTCTGAATTGCGAACCATCATAGCGAGTGGCGTCCCAAGAGTCAACCCTTCGAAACAGCCACTCAAAATCTCAACCTTGTCGTGCTCTTGGCGCTGGGTCACCAGGTTCGACTGTCCTGGCCGTCTCCTGTCAAGCTCGACCTGGATGACTTCCTCGTCGAGTGTGAGGAATGCTGGGCACCCATCGACGACACACCCAACGGCAGGCCCGTGCGACTCGCCAAAAGTCGTGACCCTGAATCGACGGCCGAATGTGTTTCCCACGTTTGAATTATTGGCCCATCATGGCGTCGACTTGGTCCACCAGGTTCAAATCACGGTCAGTCAGTTCTCCCACATCATGAGAAATCGTCGACAGACGAACCTGGCAGTAGCCCACGTGCATATCTGGGTGATGATCCAGCGACTCGGCAATATCGCCGACACGCACGACAAAGTCTATACCTTCTAGGTAAGTCGGAAATTTGAAGAGCCTGGACAGATGGCCATCGACAAGGTGCCAGTCAGGGTGACTCTCAAGATAAGCAAGGACACGTGGAGACGGGTCTGACATGATAGATAGGCTACCCGTCAAAGATACCAGTCGGGACTCCAATTCGATGAAAGGTACAATCTAGGTATCTCAGGCGCGTCTGCGTCTGACCCCAAGAGGAATTCAACGATGAGTACCGCTAGCGTTGCCACTGCGTCAATCGATCCGGCAAAAGGACGAGAAGTCTACTGGAATTTGACAGTTCCCGAACTCATTGAACATGCCATTAGGAACGGCGAAGGACAACTGGCCGACAATGGGGCATTGGTCGCCTACACAGGTAAATATACGGGCAGAACGCCAAAGGACAAACTGACTGTCCGAGATTCGTCCACTGAAGACAAGGTCTGGTGGGACAACAATGCGTCGATACCATCCGATACCTTCCAAATGTTGATCGACAAAGCGAACGCGGCGATTCCGAACAAACGGATCTACGTCGTCGACACATTCGGTGGCGCAGACCCTGAGCACAGGATCAAGGTCCGGTTCATAGTTGAGAACGCTTACCACGCCCTATTCATACGCACCCTCTTGATCCGCCCGACTAGAGACGAATTGGAGGCCTTTCAACCAGAGTGGACCGTGACAGACTTGTGCCGAGAAACCTGGGATCGCGATGGGCGCGACGCCGTGATCGCCCTGAATTTCAGTGCAAAGTCGGTTGTCATCATGGGGACCAATTACGCCGGCGAAATGAAGAAAAGTGTGTTCACCATCATGAACTACCTTCTCCCGCTCAAGGGAGTCATGAGCATGCATTGCTCGGCCAACGTCGGACTTTCAGGAGACACCGCGCTCTTTTTCGGCCTGAGCGGCACTGGTAAGACTACACTCAGTGCCGATCCAAACAGAAACTTGATCGGAGACGACGAACACGGATGGGACGAGAAAGGAGTGTTTAATGTCGAAGGTGGCTGCTACGCCAAGTGCATCAAGCTCAGTCATGAAGGAGAGCCCGAGATCTGGAACGCGATCAAGTTTGGCTCCGTCTTGGAGAACGTCGTCATGGACGAATCTCGGCAGCCCGATTATGACGACGGCACACTCACGGAAAACACACGCTGCGCCTATCCGCTTGATTACATCGAGGGTGCCGTACTCCCTAGCCTTGGTGGACATCCAAAAAACATCTTCTTCCTGACTTGCGACGCTTTCGGAGTCTTGCCGCCAATCAGCAAATTGTCGAAGGAGCAGGCGATGTACCACTTTCTCAACGGGTATACGGCTAAGGTCGCTGGCACAGAAGCCGGTGTCACCGAACCGACCACAACTTTCAGCACTTGCTTTGGCGCTCCGTTCCTTCCCTTGCACCCATCAGATTATTCGACGTTGCTTGGCGAAAAAATCGACAAGCACGGAGCTCAAGTCTGGCTCATCAACACCGGATGGACGGGAGGCCCATACGGCGTAGGTTCACGAATGAAGCTTCGGTACACAAGGGACATGATCCAAGCCGCCTTGGAAGGAAAACTCACGGAATGGCAGACTGAACCGGTCTTCGGACTCCAGATCCCGAAAGGATGTGCAGGAGTCCCTACCGAACTTTTGTCGCCGCGCGAAACCTGGAGTGACAAAGACGCCTACGACAAAAAGGCGCATGAACTCAAGGCCATGTTTGACGCCAATTTCCAGAAATTCTCCTAGGTTTATGTCGTATTGTCGCTAGAAACCAAGAATTCTATGGAACCTATCTGGGATTCTCTTACTTCCGGTAGCTAGCGGCAAACATAAGCAGATGATTCAGGCTAGCCGTAAATAAAGCCTGGACGTTGAAAGTCAAGATAGAACCCTAGCCCCAACCTAAAGGTTGGGGTGCCTTTTTTATCTGGTGTAGTTAGGGTCTGACCACCAGAGCCCCTTGAGACGGGGAGAGGCATGTTCAACAGCCGCTTCCATTGGGCCGAGCACCCTGAGGCCCCCTTCTACGGTGACGGCATCTATGTGGCCTCCGTGACGGCCCTTTACCCCAGGGCTAGCGTAACCCGCATCTGCTCCAAAGAACGCCAGTCTTGTCACCCACTTTGTCCGCGGAGTGAAATCAATGTTGCCGTCGTCCCATCCCAGAAGACTGCCATCGTCTGCCATGTCTGAAAACGGCACTGGGTTAAAGGTGTTTCCAAAACCAAGGTTCACACTTTCGGCAACTAGGATCGTGCCATTGGGTGACGTGATTTGGTTTCGAGGTGTCGAAGACAGACCTCTGTACATCCCATAAGTACCCTGGATCGGAGTTTCTCCTTGCAACCCGCTGGCTGCGGTCCAGGCTTCTTCTGGCTTGGCAGACCTGCACAAATAGGTGTTCCGAGTCGACATATAGGGCTGGATCACGGTCCCCCAGTTGATGATCCTTCCGTTTGCGCTCTTCGGGATTGGCTTTTGTCCTCGATCGTAGACATTGTAGGCCGGTGGCAGCCTATCGTCGTTCAATGCGCTATAGCTGAGCATCGCGACGCCAATCTGCCGCAGGTTTTGTCGGCAATAAGCTTCTTCACTCTTGCCCAAGCCGCCTAAATAAAGCCAGACGCCCAAGGCGATGAGCGGCACCAAGACAATGCTGACAATCTTGACGTCCTTGAGTGAAACGTACCGAGACCTTGGCTTGTCGTCTTGCAGGCCCGGACCGTCATCGACATTCATACCTATTCGCCAGTAAAGTGGAGGGCTGCGAGTCTCTTTTCTAGTTCTTCCCTGTCGATATCAAGACGATAGGATCCCTCGCGTTCCTTGATGGGGACCATGTCCATTTTTATCCCGTCGCCATCAAGTTTCTTTGCGAAGAGCATGAGCGCACCGATTTCCCTGAATGTAAAGGCGTTGCCCAAAATCTCCCTCGAAGAGTCTGCGACTTCGGGGGCTTGTTGCCACTTTTGGACCGTGCGGTCTTTCACAGCCATCATGAGGTCTTTTTGCCTCTCTTGTCGCTTAAAGTCGCTGTCGCCGTGTCTATAGCGGACATAACACATGGCGTCGTATCCGCTGAGCGTCTGACGCCCCTTCTTCAAATGAATGTGCAAACCGCCTCGAAAATCGTCATAGTCCATGTTTCTCGGGACGAAGACATCGATTCCACCCAATCGGTCGATCATGCCCTTGAAAGCGTCATAGTTGAGAACCACCACACGGTCGATGTGAACTCCGACGACTCCTTCGGCTGCTTGTTTGGCCAGTTCTTTTGCCCGGTCCGGACCGCCCTCATCGAGGCCAATCTTATGGTAGGCGTTGATTTTTTGCGCACGATAGCCTGCGACTGACCACTCGAGGTCGCGTGGAATGGATATGCCTGTGATCCGCTTGTGGCCAAAGTCGATCTTGGCGACCATCATCATGTCGCTTCTGGAAGCTTTTTCGATGATTTGGCCAGGCTTCTTCGAACTCGCTGGTGTGTAATACCTTTCTTCATCGCAGCCGAGAATGAGCACATTCAAGTAGTCGCGCTCACCTTGCAACTCACGTTCAAATGTCTTTGTAGGTGGCTCGTTAGTGAGGATCAGCGGTAAAGTCTCTGAGACCACCCGGCTCCTACCAACGAATCCGAATATCGAGCCTGCAGCGAAACAAATCCCCCATAAACAGAAACCAAGTACGCCGAGGACAAACCTCATCCATCGGGGTCTTCTTTGCGTTCCGTTCATAAGACTTACCCCTCAAAGTTACCAGACGGGCCAACCTAGGAAGAGGGTTCGACCCAAATAAACGCGGGCCCATGGTTTCCAACGAGGAAGCAACTTTCAGAGTTCCTTTGTTGTATCTTGATAAGTATGAAAAGGTCCAAAGCCTTTACTTTGATCGAGTTGCTTGTTGTCATCGCGATCATTGCGATCTTGGCCGCACTCATTTTTCCCGTATTTGCCAGAGCCAAGGCTGCCGCCAAAAAGACGGCCTGCATCAACAACTTCAAGCAAGTCGGGTCCGCAATCGAGATGTACATGGCGGACCATGACGACATCTTCCCGTTTGCGATCGATGCGATCGACAAATTCCACCCAGAGATTTGGGACAGATACCCAGAGTTCCGGGATCAAATCCCCAATATGCCCCTCTTGGCGGAAGCTCTTCAGCCATACATTAAGAGCAAGGACATCTTCCATTGCCCGGCGGACACTGGTGCCGACACTCTCGACGACCAAAACTGGATCGATTTCAAGTCTTCGCCAAGCATGTACTCGACCTTTGGTTCAAGTTACTATCTGCGCACGGAGATCGCTTTCAAGTTGTTCAGTTCCTCGCGCTTCCAGCTACCAAGCGCAATCAATGTGCTTTTTGATGCCAATGGACACTGGCATGGCAATGGGGACAAAGTCCGGCTTAACGAGCAGGGGCTTTTCTATCTGAACAAGGTTAAGACCTATCGGTACACGACGCTCTTCGGCGACCTTCACGTAAAAAATATTACTTTCGACCAGCTCCAGGACGCCTGGCAAACTCAGTTAGATTGAACGCGAGAGACCAACTGTACCAAGCTGTTCTCCAAATCCCGTATGGCAGAGTTATGTCGTACGGCGACCTTGGGGCAAGCCTAGATACGCCCGTGAGCGGAGTCATTGCAGGCAAGTGGATGGCGTCTTGCCCCATCGGCCACCCCTGGTGGAGGGTCGTGGGCAAGGACGGTCGACTTTTGACAGCCCGTCGTGACCCCAGACTGGCGGCAGAACAACGCGGCCTCTTGGAGAGCGAGGGAGTGGTCTTTCTAGACGACGCGGTCAAATCGGACTATTTTGTCCTCGCCTGACCAGGCCCAATCACGGTTTGCCTGAATGTCCAAAGACCAATCGCGTTCGAGGATAATGCACAGCCCTCTTGTTCAAGCCCTACTATACTTTGACTCCAATTCACCCCAAGTTTCGTTCCTGACCGCATTTCGGATGTCCTCCATTAGTCTTGCGTAGAACGATAGGTTGTGGAGAGTTGCCATTCGCTGCCCAAGGGTTTCTCTGGCCTTGAACAGGTGGCGTATGTAGGCCGCGGAATAGCGGTCTGTCGTTGGAAAAACGGACCCTTCATCGAACGGGCCATCGTGCTCGGCCCACTTCTTGTTCAACACATTCACACGACCTTCAAGTGTGTAAAGGCAATGGTGCCTCGCCATCCTGGTGGGGAGGACACAATCAAACATGTCCACTCCTTGAGCGACCGCATGGATGATGTCCTTCGGGTGTCCGACGCCCATCAAGTATCTCGGCTTGTTTTCGGGCAACAAGGGCGCCGTATGTGTGACAACAGGATACTGGAGCTCGGCCGGCTCACCTACACTCACCCCGCCGATGGCCATCCCGTCGAAGTCTAGCCCCGATAGGAACTCGGCAGATTCTCGCCGAAGGTCTTCGTGGATCCCGCCCTGTACGATGCCAAAAACAGACTGCCCTTCATTGCGTGCACTAAGATTGCGAGGCGCCCACAGGTGGGTCCTCTTCATAGCTCCGGCAGCTTCATCTCTTGTACAGGGATACTCTGGGCACTCGTCTAAGGACATACTGATATCCACACCTAACTGGCCCTGAATTCGAATGGACTTCTCTGGACTCAAGAACAGCTTTGAGCCATCGACCTGTGACCTGAAAGTCACCCCAGCGTCTGTGACCTTGTTCCTCTCTGACAGGGACATGACTTGGTATCCGCCCGAGTCTGTGAGCAAGCCTCCGTTCCACGACATGAACTTATGCAACCCGCCAAGTCGTTCTATCAGGTCTGCGCCAGGACGAAGGGCCAAGTGATAAGTGTTAGACAAAATCAGCTTGAAACCAAGGGATTCTAAGTCCTCACTTCCAACGGCCTTGACTGTACCTTGCGTGCCGACGGGCATGAAGCATGGTGTATCGATCGTTGCACGAGACGTTGTCAGACGTCCAAGCCTGGCCCTGGTCTGGCTAGACTTGCCCAGGACTTCAAATTGAATCTGCATCAAAAATCGAACTGGTCGATATTGTCTTTAGTAAAGACCATGGGGTCTCCCAATAGCACATTGTCGCCAGCAATTTTCACTTTCCCGAGACGTCTAGATTCAAACTCTGTCGCTCCTGCCTTCAATTCGCCCTTTGCCAAGGCTCGCCCGACTTCGACTGTGAGATAGCCTAAGTCCTCGGTTTTCCAGAGCAAGACTGAAGTTACCGTACCGTCTTTGACGAAGGCCTTCATATCGTTTGGAGTCGCCAATCCAGTGACGAGGACTTTGCCCGATTTGCCTGCCTGCTTTATGGCTTCTGCTGCCCCTGGAAACGCGACCGAGCTGATCGCAAAGACACCTCTCAGGTTAGGATACGCCCCCATGAGGTCGCGCGTCGTATCAAAGGCTAATTTCTGATCCTCGTTCGAGGGCTTCACCGCGACCAGCCTGAGATTCGGATACTTGGCCATCCGGATTTTCATATGCTTTATCCACTCGTTTTGGTTTGCTGCTGTGAGGCTCGCAGTCACAATAGCAACCTCGCCGCTGGCGTCGCCAAGGTCCTTGGCCATCGTGTCGACAAGGCCAAACCCGATTTGTTCCGGCGTGGCCTGGTTCACAAAGAACTCTCGAGTGTCCGCATCAGCGTCCGCGTCCCAAGTTACGACTTTCACGCCTTTCGCCCTTGCAGCCCTCATGGCTGAAGCAAGTGCGCCTGGGTCGTTGCAGCTTACTGCAATGACATCGACTCCTTTGGCGGTCCATTTTTCGATCATCTCGGCTGCCTTTTCGGCGGAGCCGTCTGTCGGGCCGTCATACCTGAGTTCGACGTCTCCGAGGTCTTTCGACGCAGCTTCGGCCCCAACTGAGCAGCTCGTGAAGTAAGGCACGCCTTTCTTCTTGGGCAACAGGCAAATGACAGTTTTCCCGGATTTCTCTTTTTTGTCGGCAGAAGGCGGACTGGTACAGGCCCAAGTGAGCAACATAAGTGATGCGAGGAGCAAAGCTCGAGACATGCACCTATTGTGGCGTTTTTATTCCATCAATAACTCGACCAGCCGTCACGGAAATGAGGAGGAGCCCTCCGATCAAGAGTGGGATCAATTCATTTCTTTCCCAGTGCCAGCTCGCGAACTGCCTCACTTCATGCACGAGCAGCGCACCCAAAACTGTTCCCCACACTGACCCGCGGCCCCCGAACACGCTTGTCCCACCCAAAACGACCGCTGTGACAACGTCCAGTTCAAGCCCTTGACCAATGTCAGATTTGACTGAACCGCGTCGAGCGGCGTAGATAACGGCAACAAGGCCAGCCATGAGTCCCTGTACAACGAACAGGGCCACCTTTGATCGCTTGACAGGATAACCAGAGTACTCTGCAGCCGTCTCGTTCAAACCGATGACATACAAGGACTGACCCGTGACACTTCGCCGAGTCCAAACCGCGGTCCAAACGGCCGCTCCAAATGCAAATACGACAGCCCACTTAGCGACCGGGTTCAAGGTGGGCCCAAACCCTGAGAAGGGCTGGCCCCTGCTCGCACCTTCAGCTATTCCAAAGCCCAACGCCATCGTGGCCAGCGTCACCACCAAGGAATGGATGTTGATAAGCGACACCAAGAGCCCATTGACCGTTCCTACAAGCACGCCTACTCCTAATGAGACCATCCCGCTCGTAAGTACCGAACCTGTTGACTGGAACATCAAGCCAAAACAAACCGCACACAAAGACACGGCAGCACCGACAGATAGGTCGATGGCGCCGGTGACCACGATCAACGTCATAGGCACCGCCAAAAGGAGCGACTCCCAAAGTGGCCCCGACAAATCGAGCTGGGCGCCCAGTGACAGAAAGGCGGGATCAGCCAATCCGAAGCCGATCATAAGAAGGACGAGTAATCCGAGCAAACCCGCCTCGTAGGAACCAAACCCTTTTAGAGCACGTCGCAAGACCTAAACCGTCTCCCTTGTGGTTACCTGAGATTTCCGCAATGCGATGATCCGGTCCGCAACGGCAGCCACCAAGATCAAGCCACCTTGGATGGCCCGCTCCCAATAGACCGCCTGGTCACCGAGTTTGAGGTAGACAAGGACAGAGCGCATAGTGCCCATCACGGCCACACCCAAAAGTGCGCCGAACAGCGTGCCCTTTCCCCCACTGATCGAAACGCCTCCGAGCACGACACAGGTGATGACGAAAAGCTCCCATCCGGAACCAAAACCTGACTCAACGACAGAGAGCTGGGGAACGCTCACGACCGTCGCTACTGCTGTCAAGAACCCCATCAGCGTAAACGAAAGTATCTTGAGGCGCCGCAAAGGCAACCCAACCTTTGCAGCTGCTTCCGGATGGCTTCCAACCGCCCTGAGCCGCCAGCCCCATGGGTGCAAGGTCAACATGGCATAAGCACCCGCAATGACCGCCAGTCCGACCCAAATGGGCACACCACCTGCCGCAATGGCGCGCAAGTCGAGTGGAAGAGAAGACACCCATTTGCCATCAAGCAAAATCTGCCCGGCCCCCTTGAGGACCGCCATCATGGCTAAAGTGACGATGATGGATGGAAGCCTCATCAGAGCGACCAAGCATCCATTGACCACCCCGACCAGAGTGCCGGTGGCAACGGCTAGAGCCACTGCCATACCAGTGCCAAGATTCCAGTGGTCTTGAGTTGCGGCCAAGCCCAATACTGCTGATACGACGCCAGCCAACGATCCAATCGAGACGTCAATCTCGCGGACAAGGACGACCAATGTCATCCCGACCGTCATAATGGCGAAAGGCACGAGTTGGACTCCAAGGTTGGCCAAGTTTGTTGGCTCATAGAACCCTGGATTGACACACTTTACTGTCACAAGCGTGACGGCGAGCAAGGCAGCAAGCCCTGCCTCCTGGGGAATCTTCAGGCCGCCCCCTCGGTTCCAAAAGCCATGGCTAAGACAGACTCTTCGGTCGCTTCAGTCCGTGACAACTCACCTGCTGCCTTGCCGGCACGGACGACCAAAATCCGGTCGGAGAGGGCTATGAGTTCGGGCAAGTCTGATGAAACGACGAGGACAGCTAAGCCGTCTGCGGCGAGTCGACGGATCAAGGCATGGATCTCGCCCTTGGCCCCTATGTCCACTCCCCGGGTTGGCTCGTCCAAGATCAAGACGCTTGGTTTGGTCGCCAGCCACTTCCCCAAGAGGACTTTTTGTTGGTTTCCACCGGAAAGCTCCGAGACACTTGTCGTTGCACTGCGTGCCTTGACATTAAGGCCTTCGATTAGGTTCTCGGCCGACTGCTTGTCTTTGTGAAAAGATATCCACGACTTCCCTACCGCCCTGGTCACGTCGTTCAAATTGTCCAGGATCGATCGGCCCGTGACCAGCCCTTGCTTTTGTCGGCTCTCAGGTACTAAGGCAAGGCCCGCCCGGATGGATGCGCGCACGTCACCAGCCGACAAGCACTCACCCTGAACACTTACATGACCCTGTGTCGGTCTTTGGAGACCAAACACACATTCAACAATCTCCGACCGCCCTGAACCGACGAGACCGCCAAGGCCGACAATCTCGCCTTCCCTTACAGAAAAACTGACAGGGCCAAAGAGGCCCTTTCGTTCCAGACCCCGGACTTCCAAAGCCACTGGCCCTGGACTAGACTCGGTTTCATATGCCGGCTTGGATATATCGCGGCCTGTCATGAGTGAAACCAGCTTGCCCTTGTCAGTTTCTGCGGCGAAAAGGTGGGCAGTCCTCGTTCCGTCTCGCAACACCGTGGTCTCATCGGCAAGCTCCATCACTTCTTCTAACCTATGGCTGACAAACAGGACACTACGGCCGCTGTTTCGCAACCGATGGATCACCTGGTGAAGTGCTGTCGATTCTTTGACTGACAATGACGCCGTGGGTTCGTCAAGAATCAGGATCTGGCAGTCGAGAACCATGGCCCTGGCGATCGCAGTTAACTGGTGTTGGGCAAACGACAGGTCTGACAATCGTGCCGAGAGCCTCAGATCGCACCCTAGTTCGTTCAATGCCGCGCGGGCCCTTTCCTGCATTGTCCGTCGATCTAGCGTTCCCCATCTCGTCGACTCGCGACCGACAAAAATATTCTGCTCGACCGTCAAGTCGGGAAAGGTTTGAGCTTCTTGGTGGACATGCGCAACACCTCGGTTTTCTGCGTCGCAAATGTTTGCTGGGGAATAAGGGGCGCCTCCAAGAGTCATCGACCCTTCGTCACAAGCCAACGACCCGGACATAATTCCGATCAAAGTGGACTTCCCAGCT
>JAEURO010000018.1:0-10348 GCA_016788345.1 Chthonomonadaceae bacterium | reverse complement strand
CCATTCTCACCCACAAGCGCATGGACTGATCCCTTACGCAGGGTCAAACCGACTTTTGCCAACGCCACAGTCGAACCGAAAGTCTTTGAGACCCCCGACACTTCAAGCACCCCTGAACTATAGCACTCGGCTTCGCGAGATTTTTGGATGACAATCTGACGGATTCCAGTGTAAAGTGAGTGTATGTTGGAAAGTTTCACTCTCAATGTGAACGGAAAAGACCACAAAGTCGAGGTGTTGCCCGACACCCCTTTGCTATGGATTCTGAGAGACAACCTTGGACTGACAGCGACAAAATATGGTTGCGGAGTCAGTGACTGCGGGGCCTGCACTGTCCTCGTAGACGGCAAGTCGAGGAAGTCGTGCCGCGTCCCTGTCCACGAGATCGAGAACCGAAAAATCACAACTCTTGAAGGTCTTGCAAAGGGCAAACTCCACCCTGTACAGCAGGCTTGGATCGATGAGGACGTGCCTCAGTGTGGATATTGCCAGTCGGGGCAAATCATGGCGGCAGTGTCGTTGCTTTCGAACACTCCTGACCCAAGCGACGAAGAAATCGACCGCGTCATGTCAGGAAACATTTGCCGGTGTGGAACCTACGACCGGATCCGAAAGGCCATTAAGAGGGCGGCAAAAGCAGGGGCAGGTCAATGAAAAGCTCCAGACGCGAATTTCTCAAAGTCAGTGTCGCCGCAGGCGGCGGAATGGTGCTCACGCTGGCATGTAGAAACGTCGCCAAAGCCTCGGGTTCGGACCGTTTAGAAGAATCCCACGCGGTCAATCCATTTGTCCAACTGTCGACGGACGGCACGGTCACTGTGACGATCTCTAAGCCAGACATGGGCCAAGGTGTGCGCACGTCGCTGGCCATGATCGTGGCCGAAGAAATGGGCGTCGACTGGGCTTCGGTCAAGGTCGTCCAGGCCCCAGGAGACCGGACCGTTTATGGGAGTCAAGGGGTTGGCGGAAGTGGCAGTGTGCGTGGTTCTTATATGAGCCTCCGAAGGACTGGCGCGGCCGCAGCAATCATGGTCAAATCAGCCGCAGCCCAGGCTTGGGGCGTCGAGGCAAGCGCTTGTAAGATTGAAGGCGGGAAAGTCGTCTGCGGCTCAAAGTCTGCCTCGATCGGCGAGTTTGCCCAGGCTGCCGCTGGGCTCACACCACCTGACCCGGCGTCAATCACACTTAAAGACCCGTCAACATTCAAAATCATTGGCACCCCCCGCCACCGCGTGGACAACCTGGACATCGTCACTGGAAAAGGACACTTTGGCCTCGACGCAAAAGTTGAAGGGATGCTCCATGCAGTCGTGGCTAGACCAAAAGCCATTGGGGCAAAAGCGGTTTCTTTCAGCGACACAGAATCAAAGAAAGTGCCAGGGTTCGTCCAAGCGCACTTACTTGGGAGCGGCGTGGCGGTTGTTGCTAAATCTACATGGGCAGCCATAAAGGCAAGAGACGTCCTTAAAGTCGAGTGGACTGCCGGAGTCGACCCCACCCTGACGTCCGACAGCCTCGAAGCCGCCCTGACAAAGGCCGGGGTCGCTTTCCCAAATGTTACAGGGGCAAAAACGATCGAAGCGACCTACACCCTGCCCTTCCTTTCGCACGCCCCGATGGAACCAATGAACTGTCTGGCCGACGTTCGGGCCGACTCCTGTGACATCTGGGTTCCGACCCAAGTCCCGGATGGCGTGCGCGACATGGTCGCTAGAAAGATCAAACTTGCCCCATCCTCGGTCAAGGTCAATGTCACACTCCTTGGAGGAGGTTTTGGCCGCCGTCTGCTGACCGACTATGTCGACGAGGCCGTGGCCATCAGCCAGACTGTTGGCAAGCCAGTCCAACTTATCTGGACAAGGGACGACGACATTCGCCACGACCGATACCGGCCGGCTTCTTTGCACGCCATGAAAGGTGGAGTCGACGCATCTGGAACTCCGATTGCCATGTACCACCAGGTCATGTTGGCCGGCGACGATCCTTCCAGCCAATGGAAAAAGGTCGGGCTAAGTTATCAAATGGGCGAGTGCCAGCTGCTTGAGAGCGGTGCAGCGTGCCCAGTCCCAACGTTTGCTTGGCGGTCTGTCGAAAACACCTACATGAACCTGGTCAGAGAGTGCTTCTTTGACGAGCTCTGCGCAGCAGGCGGACAGGATCCGGTTAAGGCAAGACTTGCTCTCATAACAAACAATAGGCTGAAAGGCACGCTCGAAGAATGTGCCAGCCGCGCCGGTTGGGGAAAGCCGCTCGCCAAAGGGACGGGCAGAGGTGTGGCCTGCTTTGCAGGATACGGTTCTTACATAACGCAAATCGCAGAAGTCACCTTAAGAGAGGATTCCACACTGAAAGTGACCAAAGTGACTGCGGTCGTGGATTGCGGCTTGGCAATAAACCCCTTGGGTGTAGCCGCCCAGATCGAAGGGGCAACAATGGACGGACTCGCAACGACCCTTTATTCAGCTATCACTCTCAACGATGGAGAAATTGAACAGAGCGGGCTGGCTGCTTTCGGTTGGGCCAGAATGGAGGACTCTCCCACAATTGAAGTCCACGTAATCAGCGGAGGGGATAGTCCAGGCGGAATTGGCGAAGTCGGCTTCCCTGCCGCTGGGCCCGCCATCCTTAATGCGATCTTTGCTGCAACAGGACAGAGGTTGAGAAAACTCCCCGTTGGCAACACAGTCGCCTAGATGACTCTTGGACTCTTGAATCTTGCAGAACGATGGTCAAGTGAGGGCCATCGGGTCGCCCTGGTGACAGTGACCAAGACCAGCAGGTCGGCGCCACGGCGCCCTGGTTCAATGATGCTCGTCAGAGACGACATGTTGTCTTACTCGTCGGTGAGCGGAGGATGTGTCGAAGCGACTCTCATCGACCAGGCCCTGCTCGTGTTGCAATCAGGGATTCCAACCCTTGCGACTTATGGCAATGAGGAACCCGTGCTGTCTTGCGGCGGTTCAATCGAGGTCTGGATCGAACCTTGCCCGGCCCAAACCGAACTCGCGAAGGCGAAAATAGAAATGGACTCCAACAGAGAGGTCTCATGGACTGTCGGGCCAAGCAACGCTTCTGTCACATTTACCTATGGCCCTAAAAGGAGGCTCTTTCTCATCGGCGCCGTGCCGATCGCCGCGTCTCTTGCGCGGCAGGCTCTTGAACTCGGTTTTGCCCCAACCATAATCGACCCCAGAGAAGTGTTTCTTCGATCGTCCTTGGCTGCATATCCCGAATTGGCCCCAGTTCGAGGATGGCCAAACGAAGTACTCAACAGCCACAAGTTTTGCGAACAAGACGCCCTAGTCGCGCTGTCACACGACGACAAAATTGACGATATGGCAGTGGAGACCGGGCTCAAAGCAGGAGCATGGTACGTGGGAGCCTTGGGAAGTGGCTCCACTCAGGCCGCACGCAAAGAACGGCTTAGCGAAGCTGGCCTTTCTGCCGAGATCCTTGCGAAGATTAAAGGACCAGTCGGATTGAAAATCGGCGCGGTGACTCCCGAAGAAATCGCACTAAGCATCGTTGCCGAAATCGTACAGTACAGCCGTGAAACCTGAACAAACCGGACTTGTTGTCTTGGCTGCGGGAGACTCGGACAGGTTTGGGGCCGCCGACAAGCTGTTCGCCCAGATTTCCGGCGGGTCGGTGTTGTCAGTCATGGCCAGCTCTTTGATCGACATTCATTTCAAGCACAAGGTCATGGTTATTGGCTGTGACCCTGTCGGCAAACCGTGGGATGACTTTGCTGGCTTCAACTTTGTCCAAAACCTAGAATCAGGAGCACTTGGTCGAAGTGTAGCTCTGGGAGTGGCAGCACTCAATCCCGACTGTCAGGCTGTGGTGCTCGCCTTGGGCGACATGCCTTTTGTGCACCGCTCAACATACGTCCAGCTATGTGAAGCTTGCACGGATCTGGACAGCATTGTCGTGTCAAAGTGCTCCACAGCTCTGGGGCCGCCAACCGCATTTGGGCGTCAACACTTCGACCGATTGATGAAACTCGATGGCAACCGCGGGGCGGCGCAAATCTGGTCGGGCCATCCTGACCTTAAGATCGTGGTCATTGATGATCCGGAGGCTAGGGACATTGACACGCAGGACGACCTCGACACCTGCCCATAATGGGCAATGTCGCCTTACGGAGAAGTCTGGAAGTTCACCCACGAGAGGCTCGACCAAGCGTTTCATGACCTGACGGACGAGCAACTCCGTTGGCGTCCCAGACCAGAGGCCCACTCGATCGCCGAATGGATTTTTCACCTCGCCGGATCGGATATTTGGTTCGCGACGCGCATGCGGGGTATCGAGCCAGATGATTGGGCAGCTAAGCTCCAACGCGCAGCACGGGCTGGCTTTATTGACGATTCACCAATGCCTTTCAACGACAATGACGCCACGGTCGAAAATTTGAAAGGCGCCCTTGAGCACTCCGCATCCTATCTTGTGCCGCTCTTAGAAAACCCATCTGCACAGCAAATGGACATGCAGGTGGAAACTGTCATTGGCCCCATGGTGCCAGGTGTGGCCTGCCTGTGGAGGGTTGCGCAGCACGCTGCCTATCACACCGGGCAGATTTGGGTCTACCGGTTCGATCCTTCTTTCCCTGCATAGCCGCCGTCAAGCCATCGCACTCCACTGGCTATTTGGGTTTCTTTTTGCGCCGCTTGGTATTCGCCGGGCTTAAGTGGCTCTTGACGGCGCTGAGCTTGCCGAAACAAAGAAGCCGGTCGCCGGCTTCGACGACTCGCCATTCATGGGGATTGGGGATCGTTTCGCCGTCTCGTTCAAGTGTCAGGACTGCGACGTCTTCTTCGCGGAGGCCAGTTTCGGAAATCTTTTTCCCTACAAATGGCGAATCGGGGCCAATTGTAAACTCGGAGACCCCGTAACCTTTCGCGACGGTCAGCCTTTCGCGGATGTCGAGTTCTGGGTAAGCGACCTGTTCAGCAATATGGTCGACAACCGCTCCGGCCACGTCGATACCGGTCGCCCCTTCAATGCCTTCGAAGCCTGGTGACGAGTTGACCTCGATGACTTGCGGCCCTTCTTCAGCCTCGAGAATATCGACTCCTGCGACACGGAGGCCGAGAATTTGCGCGGCGCGGACGGCTGTCTTCTCATAAGCTCGGTCCAGTACGACCGGTTCAGCCTTGCCTCCCCTATGGATGTTCGCGCGGAACTCGCTCCCTGAGGCGACCCGCCGCATCGCAGCCACAACCTGGTCTCCGACGACGATGGCCCGGATGTCCTTGCCCTTGCTTTCGGCGACGAATTTTTGGATGAGCACGTTCTGCTTGGCCCCCTGCAGCGTCTCGACGATCGCCTCAGCAATCTTTTGGCTCTCGGCGAGGATCACGCCTACTCCCTGAGTGCCCTCAAGAACCTTGATGATGACCGGCGCACCGCCAACCCGCTGAATCGCGGGCAAAATGTCGTCACGACCACGAACAAACGAAGTCGGCGCAAGACCGATATCGTAGCGGCTCAATATCTGGAGCGCACGGAGCTTGTCCCGGGCGTTGTTAATGCTGTTCGCCGTGTTCGCGACGAAGACATTCATTTGTTGGAACTGGCGCACGACGCTCGATCCAAAAAACGTGATGGAAGACCCGATCCGCGGGACGACCGCGTCATAGTGGCCAATCCTGCGGCCGCAGTAGTAAAGCTCTGGCGCGCCGCGTTCCAAGAGGATGGAAAACTTTAGTGTGTCCAAAACCTGAACTCGATGGCCCCGCTCGATTGCCGCCTGCCGCAGGCGGCGGGTGCTGTACGAGCGTGGCGCCCGAGATAGGATCGCAAGTCTCACGCCTTGCCTCCAGCAAGGTTGGTCTTGTGAGCATCGACGAGAAAGTCTTCGCCAAGGGCGGTTCGACCGACCAGCATCCTGACCTTCATGTTGTCACGGTTGACGAGGCTGATCTCGACCTCCTTCTTGATCCCGGCGAGTTCGATGCTTGTAGACACGAAGTATCTCAGAAGAGTTTCACCGTTGCTGCTTTTGACATGGCTCTTGCGCTTCACCTTGGCCCGGACCTTGACATGCTTGTGGGCGTGTCTCCGGTCCATGACAACGTCGAACTCAATCTCGCCGTCGGGCATTTCGACGAGGTTTTCGACATGGATCGCGCTTGTCCTTGCGCCAGTATCCACCTTTGCTCGAAGTTTGTCGATGCCCCAATCTGGCAAAGCGACCACTTCCCGCCAACCGATCACAATTGCCACTTGGCAGAATTGTACATGGACCAGGACCTGCAGGGTTAAGGAACGAACTTAAGGCTTTGGCAGCGCTCCGATCGGACTCTGCACCTTGAGAACAGCTACCCCCCGGCTCTTGCAGCTCATCCAAAGCTCGTAGCCGCCGGGCACACTTCGTACCTCCATATCAGCGATTTGGGTATGTGGGAGCCCGCCCCATTGCATCGCCCCATCGACCGGACCCGGGAAGACCCCGACACGGGTACCGTCGAACCAGCAAAGGCCTCCATCAAAGTACTGCCAGGTGTTCGTGTAGACCATCCATACGCGTCCATCTGGAGAAGTGGCCAGTGGGAACACATATTTGCCCGGAAGGGGCCATCCACTTTCGTAGGAATAGAGCCTGTATTGACCGGACTGAGAGTCTAGTCGGATAAGCCCGCCGCCTGTGCCACCTGCACCCAACATCACAGTGCATCCAACCCAAGCAACGCCATTGTGTCCAGCCGCGAGGCCTGTGAAGACGTCACTCTGGGCCGTGAGCTCTGGGAAGTTGTCTATTGTCCGAGAAAAGTTATAAACAGTGTCGGTCCGCTTGACCTCATGGAGTGTCTGAGCCCAAACTGTGCCAGCGCGATCCGGATCACGGACAACTTTCCCGCCCCACGAGATGATAGGGACCTCCGTCCAGGTGTTTCCGGTCTTGCAGGCCAAA
This sequence comes from Chthonomonadaceae bacterium, assembly GCA_016788345.1. Classification (GTDB taxonomy): domain Bacteria; phylum Armatimonadota; class Fimbriimonadia; order Fimbriimonadales; family Fimbriimonadaceae; genus JAEURO01. The sequence continues at coordinate 3,435 of JAEURO010000018.1, read as the reverse complement.
TAGTAGTACTCACCAAGAGACCACAAACGCCCCAATGAATCTTCCACGACGCTCACCAGCGTGCTCCTGCCAGCGTTCATGTTTGTCCAGCTAGAGCCATTCCATTCGTACAATCCGTTGTACATCGGATTGACAACAGCGTTACCATTCGCCCGGACCGTGACCGATTGGCTACTGTCGGTCGGGAAAGGCCAATCGAATCCAAGTCCATAAGTCGCTTGGTTGAATCCGATGAACCGTTGGCCGTCATAGTGGACCATGCCGCCATACCCTGTTCCAGCGTTGGCGGTCGCATAAAAACCTCCGCTGCTGTCCAGGGCCAAGTCGTTCGTAAAATTGTCGAATTGGCTTGTGTTTGTGATCCGATATCGCTGCCAGGCACCGGTTGAGACGTTGCGGACGGCAGCCCCACCAGTCCCGCAGGCCCAGACGTTGCCCGAAGAATCTGAGTCGACATCCATGTCATAGTGGCCCGCCCGCCAATTGCCAAGATTGGACCATGAGGAACCATCGAACTTCCAAACTTGGCCCCCCGAGGCGACAAGGGCCTGGAGCGGCCCCTTGGCTCGGATGGCCTCAATCGAAGAAACGGGAGGTGGAGGCACGCCGACCCAAGTTCCATCTGGCCGACGACAGTCAAGTTGGACGTTGAATCCGTCTGCGAGCACGCGATAGATCCAAAGGTTACCGGCCGTGTCGACGCAATGTGCACCAGGCAAGTTCTTGGGTTGGCCCACGGTTGACTGGTAGGTCGTCCATGCTTGGGTCGTACTGTCATAGCGTGACGTCAAGCCGGTCGTACCTTGCCTGTCCCCAGCCCAAAGGTAGTAGCCGCCACCAGGCCTGGGTTGTGACGCGATCACTTCTCCTCGGCTTGTGCCCAGAAAAGTCCAAGTACTGCTAGATGGATTGAACCGCGAGAGTCCTCCACCGCCCCAGACTGTGGCGTATCCACTTGCCCACACCATTCCGTCCGGTGTAACCTCCACATTGGTCATCCAGCCGCCAGGCAAGACCGAATTGTTCGCGTCGTACCGCTTCAGCGACCTTGGCCCAATCGAGGGATTGAACTTGAGGACGCCTCGGCCCGTTCCCATCCAAAGGTTTCCCTGCGCGTCCTTTTCAATGTCTCTGACCCGGGTGATTCCTGTTTGTTCGGGGTGTCCGATCTCAGGATAATCAACGTTCGAAATGTTGACCCATCGGTTCTCACTACGGATCAGTTTTGCAAGCCCTCCTTCTTCGAAGCTCGGGTCGTAGCCTCCAATCCAGGGGTCGCCATTGGGACTGATCCAAAGGGCGTCGCAATAATCGCCCTGGATACCGGTGTTGCCAGGACGGTAGTAGCGCCAGGTCGGCTTACCAAGGCCTGTCTGGGCGAACACGGACACAGTCAACAATCCAGCGAACAGCATCGAAATGGCTTTCATGGTCAATTCTCACTCTAAGCGGCCCCACGGGCGCCTACATTATCCGGACGGCACCAATTGCATTCAAAATACACGCCTAGAAATTTTGAATCTACACGTTATTTTCAAGAATCTCTTTTCAAACAGGTGAACAATTTTTCTGGATATGCGTCTTTGCCCTTACACCAAGGCTTGAGGTCGCGAGACCTTAAGGTGAAGAGACATGGGCGGCACCTGAAAAGTGCCGCCATTTTTTCTGGTAATTTCAGCCATGCTAACTTCCCTGGCGGCTTTGGCCCTCGTTCGGCCATCTGTCCTCGTTTTTTCTAAGACCTCGGCTTTTCGCCATGATTCTATTCCTGCGGGTGTCGCTGCGATCCGACAACTGGGAGCCGCGACAGGGTGGCGTGTCGAAGCAACTGAAAACTCCTCGATCTTTCTTAAAAGTGATCTGTCAAAGTTTAGTTGCGTGATCTTTCTCAGTACGACCGGCGATGTCTTGACGGCAAGAGAACAGACGGGGTTTGAGAAATACTTGGAGGCAGGTGGCGGGATGGTCGGGATCCATGCGGCTGCGGACTGCGAATATGACTGGCCCTGGTATGGTCGGACGATTGGCGCTTACTTCAAGTCCCATCCCCGGATTCAAAAGGCAAAAATAGTCATTGAAGATCGAAACCACCCATCGACCAAGTTTTTGCCGAAGACGTGGGAGGTCGAGGACGAGTGGTACAACTTTCAATCCAACCCTCGATCGAAAGTCCACGTTTTGGCCTCGTTGGACGAGAAGAGCTATGAAGGAGGGGACATGGGTGACCATCCGATCATGTGGACCAACACCGTTGGTAAGGGCCGGGTCTGGTACACAAACCTGGGGCACCGGACCGAGACATGGTCGAATCCGGACTTTTTAAGGTCAGTTCGGGAGGGGATACGGTGGGTAAGTCAATAAACACTAACCTTTGCCCGCCCTGTGAAAATTGCAACGTCACGAGCCGTGTAAAGCAGCCTTTTTTGAAGTTCATCTGGAACCCTTGACTTTTGCGGGGGGGGGTAAACCAAATCAGATGAGAGTTTTGATTTTGTTCACGCTGTTGGTGTTTTGCTCCAACCTGTGGGCCCAAAGCGCGAGCGACCACAAGCCGGCCTGCGAAGGAGCAGTCGACTTGACAATTGATCTCCAGCAACCTTGGAACAAAACCAGCGGCACTGCGCTACCAAAAATCAGCGGAACGAACGTGAATGTGGACGTACATTATGCCGCGACTCTCACAGGCCCTTCGACTGTGACATGGTCAGAGCTAAAGGTTTGGATTGGCAGCCAACTCCTTGCGCTCCCGAACGGTTGGGAACAAGGGACCATTAGGTTTGCATCGACGTATTTTCCAGATTCAGTGGAGGATCTAGCTTTTAGAGTCTCTGTCAACTATGTTGTCCACAACCCGGTAACAAATTGTTCAGAAAATGGAACACTCGATGCCACGCTACACCTCGACCCTTACAACAAAAGTCTGAACTGGGGAACGCGTCTGAATCGATATGATCAACTTTGGATTCCATTTGTGCAAGATTCCACTTTAGGAACCTCCCAAGGCGGCGCGAAACTCAATGAAATGGGACATACGTGCTTGCCGTCGGCTGGCGGCAATCCATGTCTAAATTACTCAATCACGCAAATGATGGCGGATGCTGCCATCGGAACTTGTCTACTCACGTTTGCACACGGAAATCCAGGCGTGACTCACGACTCATTCAACGAAGTGGTGATGTTCCAAGATTGGAATACTGCAATGGACTCATTTGACGATGTTGTTGGGCCTGCAGTAGAGGCTGGGTTTCCTCGATGGAATCTGGCAATCCTTAAGTCGTGCTCTGTGCTCGCCTATGGCAACGATCCTCGACCAGGATTACGAATGTCAGATCCAGGAGACTTGTGGCGCGACCGGGCCGTCTTGGGGTTTGAAAAAGACGTCTATGTGTACCTCAAGCTAGGTGATGCCACCGATCCAATCCAAACTAGCCAGTG
>JAEURO010000189.1 GCA_016788345.1 Chthonomonadaceae bacterium | reverse complement strand
AGTGGTGACCTTGGCGGCAAGCCCGACAGGGATAGTCAATCTGCCTACCAGCATCAACGTGGGAACGGGTGCCAAGACGGTCTCCTTCAACTTTACGACGAAGGCCCAATCCGTGGCGAAAACCGTCAGAATCACAGCGACCCTGGCTCCGACCTCCGCGTTTGCAGACCTCGTGGTCCGCGCCCCAGGGATCGGTTCACTTAAGTTCACACCTGCGCGGGTCGTCGGTCCTGGTTCCTCGGTTGGACGCATCACCCTTGATGGCCCTGCACCGCAGGGCGGCATAAACCTGACCGTCACTAGCGGAAACACGAGCTATGCACGGGTTGCAGGCAGCAACGTGGTCCATATTCCAGCTGGACAACTCTCTGGTACGTTTAACGTGACGACCAGTCGAGTGTCTCGGTCTGTGGGAGTGCTCTTCACGGCAACGTCCGTTCTAGGCACGAAATCTGGCTACCTCTACGTTGACCCATAAGGTCAAAGAAAAAGATGCAAGAGCGGGCCCGTCGAAAGACGTGCCCGCTTTTTTGTTCACAATAGGGATGTGGGTCGCAACTTTACATTCATGTTCGTGGGAGTCCTAATCGGCTTCGCCCTTTCGAACACGCTCCGGAAACAAAATGACGATAGCTCTAGGTCGCATGACCAATCGTTGGAAGACAAGATCTCCTCGAAGCTGAAAAAGTTAGAGAAGCAGTTGATCGATGGGCGAGGTTCAAGGTCGTGACGCAACTTCTTTTGGCGCTCGTCTTTGTTCCAGTTCGAGCAAGCGGGCCCGAGATCGCCATGTCTGTAGTCGGCCGTGGGAAGGTCATTATTGAGCTGTACCCTACGGAGGCGCCAAAGTTGGTGAAGCACGTCCTTGGGCTTGTGGAGAGGAAATTTTATGATGGGATGTTGATTCATCGAAAGGTCGACAATTTTGTCATTCAGACCGGAGACCCTAAATCCAAAAATGTGTCTGTGTCCTATGCCCGCAAGCACAAGGGCAAGTATGGAGAGGTGCCCGGACTTGGAGAAGCAGGTAGCGGGCAAAGCGTTGCCTATGAGATCAACGAGTTGAAGCACGAAAAGTATGCGGTTGGAATGGCGCTTGAATCGCCAATGGACGATTCCGGGGATAGTCAGTTCTTCATCAACCTAAAAGACAATTTTCGACTAAATGGAATGTACGAAGTTTTCGGAAAAGTTATGAAGGGCCAAAGCGTTATCGACAAGATCCAGCGTGGCGACCGGATCACCTCGATCCGCCGTATCCGCTAGACACCAAAAGCGGTTTTAACTGTAGGTCGGCTAAGCACAACTAGCGTAAAAACGCCGATGGCCGTGCCAATCGGAAAGCTTAGGCAGACGATGCATGCCACTACAAAGCACATTGTGTAGGCGGTGCGGTTCTTTAGATTGTTGGCGACGCTCCAGGCGAAGAACACCGCGGCTCCGGAGATGGCTATCAAGAGGAACCCGACAAAAGTAAAAATGCCTCCGACTAGGAGGCCCTCGCCTTTGCTTGCGCTGCCAGGGGAGGCCCCTATCATCGTGCCCAGGAAAACTCCTATGGACATGTAGATCAATCCAAAGCAAGTGATGAGGCTCAACACGCCTGCGTAGATTTTCCAGAGAATCGACAGAAGGGCCAATTGGTCATCGTCTTGCTTAGCTTGAATCTGACTACTTTCGTTTGGCGTTTGGTATGACATTTCATTCTCACCCAAGGACAGATAGGTTCGAGACGGTCCCTTCGATGCTGAGATCGTAAACCCTCGGGACACCGGTGGCGAGCTCAAGACCGAGTATCTCGTCCGGTGACAGATTTTCGAGTTTCATGACGATCGCCCTGTTGGAGTTCCCGTGAGCCACAACGAGCACGTTCTTGCCTTGCCGGATGTCTCCCATGATGGCCCGGTCGAAGAAGGGAAGCGTGCGTTCGGCAGTGTTCTTAAGGGCTTCGCCTCCGGGCGGCGGGACATCAAAGCTTCTTCGCCATATGTGGACTTGTTCGTCGCCATATTTGGCCCGAGTCTCGTCTTTGTTGAGTCCGCTCAAATCGCCATAGTCCCGCTCGTTTAGAGCTTTATCGCTAATCACTGGAAGATCGAGCGGAATCGACTTGAGAACGATTTCTAACGTCCTTGCAGCCCGTTTGAGTGCGCTCGTATAGGCGACATTTAATTCTAAGCCACGGAGCTTCTCCCCAGCGTTTGCCGCCTCGGCCTCACCAGTCGCCGTGAGAGGCACGTCGATCCAACCTGTAAACCGGTTTTCAAGGTTCCAAAGTGATTGTCCGTGCCTGATCAACACCAGCCTGGGCATAGATGAGATTATGCCAGATCGGCCCACTCTGCTCCAAGTACACTAGGCGCATGTTTCTCGCAGAGCACGACGGCCCCATTTTAAGGCTGACCTTGGACAGGCCCGAGGTCAGAAACGCGCTTAATGACACCTTGATTGCCGATTTGACGTGTGTCTTTCGAGACTTGCCAAAGGAAATCCGGGCTGTCGTCTTGGCCGGAGAGGGTAAGTCGTTTTGCGCAGGAGGCGACCTTGAGTGGATGCGGCGGGCAGCCAACTACACTGAAGAAGAGAATTATCAAGACGCACTTAAGTTGGGCGGTCTTTTTACGGCTATCGCCCGCTGCCCTGCGTTGGTTGTCGCCCGAGTGCAGGGGGCTGCTTTTGGTGGGGGTGCTGGGCTTGTCGCGTGCTGCGATGTGGCGATCGCCGAAGAGAACACGCAGTTTGCCTTTTCGGAAGTCCGACTAGGCTTGGTGGCAGCTACGATTTCAGTTTATGTCGTTCCGAAAATCGGATCAGGCAACGCACGCTGGCTGTTCGCTACAGGCGAGGCGTTCGATTCCCAGACGGCTTTGCGGATCGGATTGATCCACGAAGTGACCAACATTGTCGACTTAGACGCGGCAATCCAGAGAAAACTCGACGTCGTACTACGGGCAGGGCCGGCGGCAGTGGCAGCCTCAAAAAAGATTTGTCTAGACGGCCCCTACTCGATGGAAGATTCGGCCAGACTTTTGGCAAGTGCACGGTCTGGATCCGAGGCCCGCGAGGGGATCGCCGCATTTCTCGAGAAGCGTCCAGCAAGCTTTGTCGTCACCTGACGAAATGAATCTCAGGATCAGACAGGTCGTCGAGGAGCATCAGGCTCACGATTGGGAGTGGCCTTGCTTGGGCAATCTCTCGCGCCTCGTCGAACGAGACGTCCAAACACTCCATTCCACCGAGGTCGATCCACTCAGCGAACCGTTCGGCACCGGACTCGGAACTGAAGACAGCCAGCCCGTGGACACCCTTGTGGCAATAACATCCAAACTTGCCAGAAGGTGGATGTTTGAGGACGAACAAGTTCTGCGGAAAGTCCGAGATAAGTTCAAGAAACGGGCACGAAAGAGTGTCTGTCATGGCCTAACAAGTCAAATTTTCGGCGATTAGATCGAAAATTGGAGGGAAGGATCAGCGCCGCCAGCTAAAGTCCAGTCGAAAGTTCCAGTTGTTGATGGATTGGTCTTCTGGCCTAGCTAGCTCCCAGTTCAAATTTGAGAAACTGAAACTGAGCGATTGGTTTGGTCCCGGGCGCTGCACGAAGCCCAATTTGAATCCGTGGGAACGTTGCATGACGCCCGTAGTGTTGGACTCTGCCGTAATAAACTCAAGGTCCAATGGCGAGGGGTTGTCAGCAAAGAGTTTCAATCCTAACTTGAGGACCGACGTTTGTTGGTTTGTCTGTTCATTGAAAAACTCTTCATAGGCGAGTCCAAAGTTCGTCCGCTTGTTCCCAAGATAGTTCACGTTCCACTTGTTGAGCCGGTTCGGAGTCGCGATAGCACCGAGTAATGCGTTACCATCGGATTGAAGCGGGTTTGTTTTCAAGGAGTGGACTATCTCCCACGACTTGCTCGGAAGGGCAGTGATTTGATAGTCGCGTATCGTGGCCTGGTTGCCCATTGGGAGTGTTCTGACGTTGTATGAAACGTCGGCCCGGAGCCGCCCTTTTCCGGTCGTGTCGGTGGTGAACGAAAAGATACGGTCGATTGCGCGGTCGCCAAAGGGAAGGCTCTGGCTCTTGTAGTCCCAGGCAAACCCGAAGGCACCTATTCGTGCCCCCAAGCCCATGGCCCTGTTTTCGCGCTGCCACTGATCCATATCCCTGGCGGTGTCCGCGCTATAGTTGAACTTGACGTCTCGGAACCAGCCCCACTGAAAAGGCTTGACGTTTGAGAAGTTGACATTGCCAGCGTGTTGGTCTCTGCGGTGGTCCCAAGAATTGCGTGTGTAGCCGCCTCCAAGATTGACACCTTGGACTTGTCCAGGAGTCACATTCACCTCGTCGTGTCGGTCGCCCTCAGTCTCGCCCTTCAAGTTGCGTTGGGCTTTGTAGTTCAACCGGATGTTGCGGCCAAAGTCGACCCAGAACCCGTAATCGCGGTGTGTTTCATCTGGTTGATTGCCTGGCCGCTCGACCTTTGTGTCTGTCACACTGACTCCGATCCGCGGGCTGAGAGCTTGCGAGACGCTGTTTGTGACCCTCGTTTCGTGT
>JAEURO010000188.1 GCA_016788345.1 Chthonomonadaceae bacterium | reverse complement strand
AGGGACGCGCGCTGATGGGCCCTATGAACGTGACTATGTCCTCCAACTTCTCACCTATGCTCGGCTCTACCAAGAGCGCACGGGTGTCCTGCCTAAGAGGTGTGTCCTGTTTTATATCAACGAGCAGGCTCAAGAAGACGAGCTTCTTGCGATTCCCATTTCCGAGGAGGTCATCAGTGCGGCTGAAGCATGGACGGTGAGCCAAGCGCAAGCTCTTCGCCAGACGGCACTTTCATTTCAAAGGGATCCGAGTTCCGTCGCAGGCGGGAGTCTAGAGTATTCGGATCCGGACACGGGTTCGCGGATCGATCCAGTATTGAAGAAGCAATGTACAGCGTGTGGCCATCGTTTCAATTGTGATGCGTATATTGAGGCACTCGGCGGTGCCGATCATGCCGATGTCGACCTTCTAAATGTTGGCAAGAACTAGCCTGCCGCAAGAATCTTCACGAGGGCAAATTCTGGTAACTCGTTCCCGTTCTTGGCACAATCAGCGGGGAGCTTCTCAGTTGGCAAGTTCAGGAATTGAGGGAATATCCTCCGGGAATGAAGGCGCTCAATGTCCTTAACCGAGAGGAACTCTATGCCCTGGTTTGGTCGGAGGCGATGGCGACTCTTGGCCCGAAGATGGGGATCAGCGACGTGGGCCTCAAGAAGCGGTGCCGCAACCTCGGGGTGCCAACGCCCCCTCGAGGCTACTGGGCGAAGCTCGAAGCAGGCAAGAAGGTCAAAAAGGAGCCTCTGCCAGACTTCTACGAAATCGTGCGCAAGAAAAAGAAAATCGCCAAGTCACTCAGCGACCTGAAGTTCTACAAGCCGCCCGAGCGCGACTACGCGATCGAGAAACCACCTGCCATTGTCCTCGCCACAAGGAAGGTACTTGAGGAGAGCGGACTCGGATACTTGTATCCGCTTGTGCATGCTGGCGGTGGCGAGGGCCTGACAACGAAGGTAGGGCCAGAGACGCTCCCTCGTGCGATGTGGCTATGGACCGAGTTGCTGGCTGAGGCCGAGCGTGCAGGGCTCTCAAGAACAAGCGGTTCCACATTCAGTGATGGGACCGTTTCGATTCTGTTGGAACTGAAAGAGAAGGTCAGCAAGTACTATCCGCCGCCCGAGCCTTCGAGGGGGCAGAACAAGGCCCGCGACCTTCTGAGCGTTGATGGCGAGGAGCCGACCACGAGCCCGAAATGGGTGGCAAACGGCTTCTTGCAGTTTCGGGCCGATGAGGTCTCCGGCGCGAACTGTTCGCACCAGTGGACGGACACGGCTCTGACACCGTTGGAGGATCGCCTCCAGCAAGTGGTAGATGGGCTGAAGCAACTGCTCATGAGAAAAGCGGAGCTGGCTATTGAACGTAAACAACGCGAGGCGGAATGGGCCCAAGAAAGGAAACGGCAGGCAGCGCGGGAAGAGCAAGAGCGCTATGAAGCAGGTCGCTACAAGCGACTCATGCGCCACTCCAAGGCTATGGCAAAGGCTGACTCCATCCGAGAGTTGGCCGAGAGGGTTCGGGTCGAGCTGGGCAACAACCTGACTTCCCACATGACGGACTGGCTCGATTGGGCCGAGCATCAGGCTCGGGAAGTTGACCCAATCCCTCGGATCGCCCGCGACCTAGCGAATGAGAAAGACCCAGTTGAACCGACTTACGACGATAAGTACGGTCGAACTGAGACGTATTCTGCTGCGGACGAATACCTGCGCACCAATTATTGGCAGCAACGGAACCGTTGGGGAGGACGATGATATCCGCGACCTAGCTACGAACAAACACTACGAACTCGGCTTCCAAATCAGTTCTCGACACCACCCATCCTGCAGCGAGCCAAACCGATTGCGGATTGCCCTTGTGGTTTCCCCACCAGGCTGTGTGCTTTCGAGCTGACATGGGAAGTTCGCCCATGACAGATTCGATTTCGCCAAAGCCAAGTCGGACGCTCGCACCCTCGGTCCTTTCAAGAAGTGCCTTAAGTTCGCCATAGTTCCTGGCCTGCCTCGGCGTCCTGACAACCCGTCTCACGCCCGGTCTGGAAATGGTGGACTCTGGAGTCTGGATGCCGGGTGCAGCCTGAATGCAAAGCCATCGAAAGTGGCCGAATCGTTCCGTGTCCAGTCGCGAGTATTCTTGCCATCGAGCTTCGTAAAGACCTGCAAGCCGAATTGGCCGTTCCCGACCCTTGTTCGTTCCTCCTGTGTGTGCCGCCCATTCGAGTGTTCCTGAAATCGGACGCCCGTCTTCCAGTCCGAACGCTTCGTCCACTCTGCCAACGGAGTTTCGCTGAGACCAGTACTTGGGCTGATTGGTCAAGAGAATGGCATAGCCCGCGTCAACAGCACCGCCTCCGAGCATCTGCTCAAGGCGGTAAACGTCCTTCAACGCGTCGTATCGGTTTATGTCGTGGGCGACTGCGTCCACCAGCGCGAACGTCTCGCCGGAATGGTCGAACTGAAGAGGTGCCTTGAAATACTTGAGCTCAATGGCGGTTCTGCGGCCGCGCTCCATTATGAGGATGTCGAGCTTGAATGTTGCGTTCGCGACACGAACGGGAACTTCAAGCCGGATATCAGCCTCTGGGTTCAGCACCTTGAGTTGCCACGCGAGTGCAAACTGAAAGTCGGCCTCAGAGTGAAAGCAGGGTCTAACCGGGCTGAGCTGGGACATGGCCTCGTAAAAGCGATCCACCATCTACTGACCATTCTCCCAGAAACGGAAATCAAAGGTGCGCAATCTAACTGTCGCGTCATCTGGTCATATGCTCTAATTCGCCGCAACCACCTGTAAACGGGGATAATCATTGTGGCCATGGAGAACCCTGCGGATCGGCTAGTACTGCTGGATGATCGGAAGAAATCAGAATGTGAGGTCATATTGACCCTCCACTCAGGCCGTTGGCAGACACCAGACAAGAAGTCTCTATCGGCGCACATTCATGCTCCCCCTTCCGAGCCTGGCGGTCAGCTATGGTGGGCCCATGCCGAGGGTAAGAGCATGACTCTCGTATGTCCGGCCATTCAGTATGTCGATTGCAGTGACTCCAAGGATTTGATCCGCATTTTCAACCAGGACGCCAGAGTCATCGGAGCAAAGCCTGGATTGGCAGTCCTTCGAGCGGTTGTGGACAGCACGGAACGCTGGTTCGGCCCGGTAAAGCTGGAGCTGAAGGACAAAGACATCGACCCGCATGTCACAGATGAACTTGTCACCGAGATCTCTCCATCAGGCACACCCGTTGCCTCAGGACGAAGAAGGTTTCTTCCTCCCGATTGGTCCCCAGGTGAACCGATCGGGGCTCTTGCCCCCGAGGGCGAACAGACTTTCTACGAGCGGTTCGCACAGCTACTTCAGCCGCAAGTACTCAAACAGATTGCCGACATTCAAAAGCGATCCGCGGCCGACCTTACAAGGCTACAGATCGATGCTGATGCCCTCACCCATTTGCCCGACAACTTCGTGGACTCGTTGCTGAGGATTCCATGTGTAGCGAAACGCAATAGCTTGATGTCGCAGAAGGCAAGGGTCGAAGCTGATTCCATTGTTGCCGAAGCCAAGAAAGAACGAGACCGTGTCCAAGCTGATATTGATGCCCTCCTCTTGACGAAGACCGAAGCTATTCGGGGCGCGCTCGAATCCATCCAAGAAGACGACCGCGCATTGGCAATCATTTCCGCGCTTGGGCTGCGTCCGTCTCCGTCCCCTGTAATCGACTTGTCGGGAATAGAGGGGATAATGTCGGAGTATTCTAAACGTCCTCAAACTCCGGGAACAGACGTTGACCCGATTGTTTCGGCAATACAAAGTCGGGAGAAGATTGACTTTGCTCCAATCGTCGAGGCGCTCAATCTGCTTGCTCCAAAGCAGCCACAAAGTGATGCACCCAGCAGCCTCATAAGTGTCTTAAAGGCTCAGGGTAAGGAAACCCTAACATCCTCGAAGGAGATCGGCGAAGCCATTTCAAATGAGTCCCATCGGGCTCTGATCATAGCCGCCCACTCGGGCCTCGTTGGATTGGTTACAGGCGAGCGATCTCCTGAAACTGTCCAGCAGGTACTAAGGGTTCTAGTAGCTGGACGCGCGTTGTGGTGGCCCGTTCCAAGCGACCTTGTCGATGTACGCAAGTTACTCGAGGACAGAGACGTGGGCCTGATCTTTGATCATGCTCTCGGTCGGCCAGACCAACTTTGTGCTTTGGTTCTGGAAGGCGTGGACCGAGCCCCGACTGAAGCCTATTTGGAACCTCTATTGGTGATTCGGGCACTTGGCACTCCAGTTCTGAAAGCTCCTCATGGATGGCCGAAGAACCTTCTGGTCTTCGCAACGGCAAGTCGAGGTGGAAAGACCCTACTGCCGATCTCGCCAGGCACGTGGGAACGTGTGATACTCATTCCAAGCTCATCGGAACGGCAACGCGTTACATCAGAGATTGCCCAGCCGTTCTGGATGGAAACCTCGCGGTCTGCTCCTGCCATTGATCTCACTGATCTTTTGCCAACAGGCATTAAACCACGTGATGCGGACAACTTGGCAAGATCGGCCGCTCACCTAGGGTTCGACGTACCTGAATGTCTTACACATGGGCTGGCCGCCGCCATCTGCCTCTCGCACCAGGAGTCCGTCCGACCTAGGGGTGGGG
>JAEURO010000187.1 GCA_016788345.1 Chthonomonadaceae bacterium | reverse complement strand
CTTTGCTTTTGCTCGTGCTCAGGTTTTGCACGTAAACGGTGTCTTTTTCGACAGGATCGGCAAGTATGTGGGTGTAGTACCAAGCCCGTTGCCTAAACTCGCGACTTTCGTTTACAAGTGTCCAGTTCTCTCCCGCGTCGTCGGACTTGAAAACACCACCATTCTGGGCCTCAATAATTGCGTACACCCGGTTTGCATCCACTGGCGAAACTGAGACGCCGATCTTTCCCAGCACTTCCTGCGGCAGGCCGGGGCTGTTGGACAGGTTCACCCAAGTTTTGCCCCCGTCGGTCGATTTCCAAAGCTTGCTGCCTGCGCCGCCTGAATTGAGGGAATAAGGTGTTCTCCAGGCTTCCCACGTCGCAGCATAAAGCGTGTCGGGGTTTTTGGGATCAAGACAAATATCGACCGCTCCAGCCTTGTCGCTCTCATACAAGACTTGCGCCCATGTTTTGCCTCCGTCTGTGGATTTGAACACTCCCCGTTCTTTGTTCGGCCCATAGATATGGCCAAGGGCTGCGACCCACACGGTGTTTGGGTCTTTCGGGTGGACAACGATTTTGCCGACCGTCTGAGTTTCTCGGAGTCCAATATGACTCCAGGTCTTGCCTGCATCGGACGATTTATAGACCCCGTCTCCATGGCTGATGTTGCCCCGGATATCTCTCTCCCCGGTCCCAATATAGACGACATCCGGATGGCTTGGACTCACTGCAATGGCTCCGACCGTGCCGACACCTAGGAACCCGTCGGTGACGCAACGCCAATCCTCGCCCTCGTTTTCGGACTTCCATAGCCCACCCCCGCAAGTCCCCATGTAAAAGTCTTTTGGTCGGCCCGGCACTCCGCTACAGGCAACGGACCTTCCACCACGGAACGGCCCAATCTGCCTGTACCGCATGCCGTCCAGAAAAGCTGGGTCGACAGGTTGCGAGGATGAAAAGGCGCTCAGCAGGCAACCCAAAATGACTAATCGCATACCCGCTACGTTACCAAAGTCTGCATAGTCTGGCCGAGGGCCTGTGCTTTTCAAACTGAAAGCAGGCCAAGGATTATGCCATGGACCACCGCTGTCTCATCGCCCGGCCTGTGTTGGAACCCCAGCTTCTGGTTTGTAACCTTCGCCCGGGTTTGGCAGGTCAGGCGCATTGGACGTTGACTTAGGCATGTCCTTGGTCAGTTCCTTAGCTGTCGATGCTTGATCTTCAGAAGCGCATCCGGCAATAATAAGGACCGCTGTTACAACTAAGCCAAACCGGACGAGCCTCATTGCAAATCCCAGATATAGAGGTCGTGGTCCGTGACCCTGCCCGCCCACCGAGATCTAACGTCACAGCCTGCCGACAGCCGACCGAGTGCCACTGTCCCAATGTGGCCGTCCATGTAGGAGACCCTGAACCGTTTCGTGAACCACGGCCAGCATCCACCAAACTCTAACCAGCTTCGCGTGTTGCCGACTTGCCAACCGCCGTTGCTCGGATAGCCATAGTAGTACCAAATTCGCTGCGCTTTCAGGGCTGCCATAGGCTCCATAAGATTGCCGTCGATGTCATAAACACAGGGCGGTTCCACGACCCAGTTACCGCCACCCTTCGGTGTCCCATTGGTGTTCCGATCCCAAAGAGAATCGGCTTGCATGAGCGTAGAAGACGAGTTCGCAGCCGCACTGAGGGAGATTGGAGACGAGCCAGCGAACACGTCATTGTTCTGGGTCGTGTAAATCCATGGGCTCATAAATTCGTAGTTGTAGCCCATGTTGGATCTGGCCGCGACTCCGTACCAATAGTTTTCATTGTTGGGGCCGATCGGCAGGTCGCGATAGTCCACGTGCCTCTGGTTCAAAGTAACGGGGTCACCAGGGCAAACGCTGATATCATAGTTCTTGACATAGGGCTGGACAAGTTCGAACCAGACGTAATCAGGCCGGCCGCACCCCCAGCAGACCGGCATCCCGTGAGCCGCAAATTCCGCGCCAGTGCCTCCTCGGTTTACAAACGGGAGCATATCATCGTTGTCACCAGCGTACATGTACGTCGCCATGCCTGTCTGGCGGCAGCTCTGCCCCCATTGCGTGCTTTTTGCCGCGGTTTTGGCTTGCGCAAAAACCGGGAACAAGATCGCCGCCAAGATCGCGATGATCGCGATGACGACGAGTAATTCTATGAGCGTGAACGCTCGCTTTTGAGTCATGATAAGTCCTCTTTGGCGATCTTGTTTGACCGCCTCACTTAGTATAAGCGGACAATCGTAGATCCGAGTCAAAAAATCAAAGTTTTGTCATGAGTTTTTGCCGGTAAACTTGCCATCTGTGACTCGGGTCGGATGGATAGGTTTGGGTGTGATGGGCGCCCCAATGGCAGGTCATGCGGCCCGGGTTGGCCATCTGTTGACTGTTTGGGCCAGACGACCGGAGCAAGGCCATTCGGTGATCGAGGCAGGCGCAGCGATCTCAGACTCCCTTCAAGACTTGGCAAAAAATGTGGACGTCCTCGTTCTCTGTGTCGGAGGCAGCCAGGACGTCTTGGATTTGGTGTCTCAGGCTTTGCCCTGGCTCCCCAAAGGAGCCTTGGTCGTCGACCATTCGACAATCGATCCTTCGGCAGCCCGCGACCTTCACGCCCAATGCCTTGATAAAGGCGTGGAATTCTTAGACGCTCCTGTGACAGGCGGCTCCATGGGTGCTGTCAATGGCCAGTTGACCATTTTTTGTGGCGGGTCGCAAGGCGCATATATCCGAGCGTCCGGCCTTTTTGACTCCTATGCCAAACGCCACAAACTGGTTGGGCTTCCTGGCTCAGGTCAAACCATGAAGGCGGCCAACCAAATCGCGGTTGGAGGGGCGCTGCTAGCCCTCTGTGAATCCTTGGCCTTTGCTGAGAAAGCTGGACTTGACCTTGAAACTACACGGGAATTGTTGGCCGGTGGCGCGGCTGGCTCCTGGGCTTTCGACAACTATGGGCCACGGATTGTCAAGAGGGACTGGTCGCCAGGGTTCTCGGTCAAGAACCAACGCAAAGACTTTCGCTATGTGAAGTCCGCGGCCGAGGCCGTTGGTGCCGCCGTGCCTTGCACCATGCTTGTCGACAGTCTTCTTGCACGACTTGACAATGACTCCGACCGAGAACTAGCGACCACAAAACTTTTCGAAGTCTTCGAAAAAGCTGAGGACACGCCATGGACGTGATGCTGGCGTCGGTGACGCATGACTTCGGTAAGTCCCGAGCCTTGGACTCGGTCAATTTCTCCGCAACTGCAGGGTCGTTATCGGCACTTGTTGGAGAAAACGGAGCCGGAAAGACTACGCTTATGCGTGTGCTTTACGGAGCGTTAAGACCGACTTCGGGGGAAGTGAGCCTAGACGGGACGGTAAAGCACTTTCGAAAGCCGGCCGATGCGATCGCCGCCGGCGTGGGAATGGTTTCGCAACATTACAGCGTCATTTCAGAAATCAACTGTCTTGACAACTTGATCCTTGGAGCAGAGCCGGGTTGGTGGGTAGACAGAAAATCCGCACGCCAGCGGGCCTCCGAGCTTGCCGAGAAGATGGGGTTTGAATTTGACTGGGAAGCGACCGCAGACACACTCAGCCCCTCCGGTAAGCAAAAACTAGAGATACTCAAACTCCTTTGGCGCGGAGCCAAGGTCATGATTCTTGACGAGCCCACGGCGATGCTCTCTCCGGTTGATTCTGACGCCCTCTACAGCAGCCTAAGATCATTGGCAGATGATGGGGCAACGATCATTGTCGTCACCCATCGAATACCGGAAGTCCTCGACCACTGTGAAAAGGTCTCAGTTTTGAGAGGAGGTCGGTTGGTGGTCGAAAAACCTGTCAAAGGGACATCGCCGTCGGAGCTGGCTGAGCTGATCGTAGGTAAGGCGCTTTCCAAGCACGCCGTCACTGTGCCGTCAGATTTCGGGCCAGGGCTAGTGCTTGATCGGCTCTCAGTCACGGGTAGCCGCGGAGAAACAGCCTTGGATGAGGTGACCATCGATGTTAACTTGGGTTCCCTTGTTGGGCTGGCAGGTGTAGACGGCAACGGGCAACGAGAACTCTTCCGCGCGATCTTTGGGACACTTCGGCCAAGATCCGGCAGAGTGTCACTTCGTGGAACCGACCTGACGACAAAAAAGACGTCCGAGAGAATAAAGCACGGCTTGCGCTCGATTCCAGAAGACCGACACGAGGAAGGCGTCATAGAGGATTGGAGCTTGGTCGATAACGCTGCACTGGGTCTGCAACGTACATCGGAGTTCACTAAGGGCGTCCTGATCGACCGGCACGCTTTGGCAAAGGCCGCGGCTGCCATGGCCGACAAATTCAATACGAAACACGGAGGCTTGCACCAAGCCATGAAGTCATTGAGCGGTGGCAACCAACAGCGGTTTGTTGCGGCACGGTCGCTCCACGGCGCGCCAACACTTCTGTTGGCGTTCCAACCGACCCGGGGACTCGATATTGAGGCGACCAATCAGGTTTATGCAGGTCTCCGTGACGCTTGCCGCAATGGCGCATGTGCGTTGGTGGTGAGCTTTGACCTTGACGAGCTTCTCGAGTTTTGCGACAGAGTGCTCGTCATCGACAAGGGCAAAGTCAAAGCCCCAAGGCCAGGATGTGAGAAAGACCGCGCAGAGATCGCCGCACTGATGGTCGGTGCGGCATGAAGGCGTTTGATTACAAAACGGTCGCACTCATT
>JAEURO010000186.1 GCA_016788345.1 Chthonomonadaceae bacterium | reverse complement strand
ATGGGTTTGAAGCTGTCCAAGTCAAGGCACAAGAGTCCAAATGGCTCGTTCGCGCCACAAGCCAGGTCGACATGTTGAGTGAGATATCTGAGGTTGTACAAACCTGTGAGAGGGTCTGTATTGGCATGCCCCCTTGACCGGTCGTAGAGGACACCATTGAACAGTGCCATGGCAGCTCTGTCAGCAATGGTTTCCAAGAGATGCTGCTCATGGTGTCCAAATGCGCTCTCCTGCTGATGGTACAGGTTCAGAGTTCCAATTGGCTGATCCTTGAACACGACGGGCACTATCAATGAGGACTTGAGTTCAGCCCAATTTTGGGGGTCTTCCACCTCGGCATAGAGATCGTCTGAGTCGTATTCACCCAAGAATGACCTTGCCGAGAGGACTGATCTGAGGGACAGGCAGTCGGGCTTGACTGTCCTAGACACCTTGAAGTATTCACTGTTCGGTCCCACAGCGGCCCGGGCTTCCAGCGACTGTTCGTCCTCGCTGAGTTCGAGGAACGCACAGGTCGCTCCCGGAAAGATAGCTTGAAGTTTTTTTGCCAAGATTTCGACCGTTTCGGTCAGTCCAAGGCTGGCCGAAAGGGTTTGTGCGACTTCATATAGGGCCCAAAACTCGGTCGACACCCGTGAAATGTCCTCGGCTGCTTGGACCGCTTTGCTTGTCAGTTTTTCGGGCGCAGCATGGGCACTTGTGAGAGGCCCATGCCCGTCTACCGCCATTTCCTCCACGACTTTTGTGATTGCGCGGCAAGCCGGCTCGACGAGGTCGGGGTCAAATTGAGATCCCGAGCCTTCTCGAATCGTGTTAAGCGCTTGTTCATGCGACCATGCTCCTCGATATGACCGGGTCGAGGTCAAGGCGTCATAAACGTCAGCCAGCGAGAGAATCCTGGCGGTATACGGGATGTCTGTGCCCGACAGTCCCTCAGGGTATCCCTTACCGTCCCAGCGCTCGTGATGGTATTTGACAACGGGGACGACCGGCCATGGGAATTGGACCGGATCGAGGATTGCCGCACCGATTTCAGGGTGCTTTTTGATCTTTTCAAACTCCTCGTCTGTCAGTCGGCCAGGCTTCAGCAGCACGTACTCTGGAACCCCGAGCTTGCCGATATCGTGCAAGAGGGCCCCTGTGTTCACAGCCTCAAGTTCGATGCCGTCCATTCCCACTTCCTCGGCAATGGCTACAGCGTAACGCTGGACTCGCAAAATGTGTTGGTGCGTGTACTGGTCTTTCGCGTCGATCGCAAGAGCAAGGGTTTTGATTGTCGCCAGGTAGAGGTCGGCTAGTTGCGATTGATTCTCTTGAAGTTGTTCAATGTGTTTTTGCCGCTCAGAAGCCCTGGCTGTATATGTAGCATAGGACACCCATGTCAGGTAGGCGACCGGCAACACGAAGAGAACAATGTAACCAAGCTTGAGCCCAAAGATGGAAACGGCCAAGGCGCTGACGGTAGCTCCAGCGAAATAGCTTGGGGCCGTCCAAAGGAACGTCTCACGCCATAACTTGGTCAGGCTCTGGCCAGAACTCAAAGCAATGATTGTGGCAACGCCTCCCGTGTTCATGACAAAGAAAGTCAATGTGGCGGCGCAAACTGCAAAAATGGTCCGCTCTGCGGTGAACTGCAGTGTCCAGCCGTTGGTCACCATGTAGACCCAGGACGCCGCAAAGGCCTCAAAACCTCCCAGCGCTACATTGAATACGAACTGTATCCAGGGTTGCCGTTTTGGGTAAAGGGAGCCGCTGAGGCCGGAAACGATGGATGACAGTATGCATCCAATGGGGCCAAAGTGGAGGAGGGCCGCGAACGTCACAGCAAACCCAAGCGACATGGAAACGTCTTCGTCTTCTTGCTTGGGGCGGAAGAGTGTCATCTTCTTGCCGCCAGCCACTGCAGCGATACCCATAAAGAGCATCATTTGCAAGTTTCCGCGGTCAAATCCCCACTGGTGCAAGCTGGCGACAAGAATCACGGCCAAGGTTCCCAGAACCACGACCGTACTCCAAAACACCCGAACGCCGAGCGGTTGGCCCCTCATTGCCAATGTTCTTGTTCCATATTTCTCGCGACAGCCTGTTGGCGTTCCGGAGAAAAAAGGGGGTCGTGGCCGTCAATACTCACATGGTGCTATTTTTTGCCTTTGCCCAGACTTGGACAATGGTCGCTGGGGGCGACATCATGCTCAACGGCGTGGCGCCTTCGACAAAGACTTTTGCCGATTTCAAGTCTTTCGTTTCTTTAGCTGACTTTGCCACGGCAAACCTCGAAATACCCTTAACGGCTTCACGTACTCCGACCAAACGTAAAACGCCTGCTGAGCTCAAAGCGAGGTCTCAGTTCATCTTGAAAGCAGATCCACGTCATGCGTCCTCAATTGCCAATGCCGGGTTCGATGTCGTGGGGTTAGGGAACAACCATGCCATGGACTATGGCTATGCGGCCATGGCTTCAATGAGGGCTACACTCAGTAAGCTTGGAGTCGGGACGTGCGGGGCAGGGGCAAACTATGATGAGGCTGCTTCTCCAGCAACCTACATCGTTAAGAAGAGTAAGTCTATAGCCGTGCTCAGTTTTCTGGCTTTTAAGACCCCAGGGGGTCTTTGGAAGTGCACGCCAGCCGGAGCTAAGACTCCTGGCGTCGCAACGGTTCCGCCGGGGAAGGTCGCGAGTCTGGTCAGATCCGCAAAAAAGAGTGCAGGCTTCGTCCTTGTGTGGCTCCATTGGGGGCTGGAAAGGAAAACTGTCCCTGAAGCCTTTCAAGTCAAACTAGGTCGGAGTTTCATTGACGCAGGGGCCGATTGTGTCCTAGGCGCGCATCCCCATGTGCTCCAAGGTGCTGAAGTGTACAACGGGAAACCGGTCTTCTACTCGCTCGGCAACTTGGTTTCACCCTTGCCGAGCACGACTGGACTGTTCCGTCTCAACTTCAACGGAAACCAGTTTGTGAGCGCGGAGATGGCTCCAGCGAGCATCACGGGTGGGGCCGTCAGAAGCGTTCGATCGACACGGTCGTACGTCAATAGGTTCAATTCTCTATCCCAAGCCATCGGCAAGTTGCACAAAAACAAAAAGTCCCTGCCTCTCCTTGTGACCCCTGCAAACTAGACGAATGGACGCCGAAGCCCTTCGTGAACGTGTCATCGGGCAGTATTCCGACTATGTCAACCCGGGCCTGGCCAGACTTATGGGATTCGCTGGGTTTGGGGTGGAAACCCGGGCCGAAGGCTGTCACATCTATGACCAAGATGGCAGGAAATACCTCGATTGCCTCGGCGGTTATGGGGTCTTTGCGCTTGGGCATCGACATCCCAAAGTTATCGAGGTCGTCAAAAAGCAGCTCGACACGATGCCCTTAAGTGGCAAGACGTTTTTTAACCAAGCTCAGGGCGCTTTGGCCGAAAGATTGGCGTCGCTTGCCCCTGGCGATCTGACCTACACGTTTTTCAGCAATAGTGGTGCGGAAGCGGTCGAAGCCGCTCTAAAGTTCGCAAAAATGGCGACCCGTAGGCCAAAGATCGTGGCGACAGAAGGCGGATATCACGGCAAAACCTTAGGTGCCTTGAGCGTCACTGGAAGGGAAAAGTACAGAAAGCCCTTTGAGCCCCTGATGCCGGGCGCATCGTTTGTACCTTTTGGAGACCCTGTTGAAGCTGTCACCGCGATAGACGGTCAGACCGCTTGTATGATCGTGGAAGTCGTACAAGGTGAAGGTGGGGTCCACGTCGCTCCACCCGGATATCTCAAAGCAGTCCGGAAGCACTGTGACGCAGTGGGTGCCCTTTTGGTCATCGATGAAGTCCAAACTGGAATGGGACGGACCGGCGACCTGTTCGCAACAACCCGAGAAGAGGTCAATGCGGACATTCTGATCCTTGCCAAAGCCCTGGGCGGTGGAGTCATGCCCATTGGAGCCACGATGGGGACACACGAGGTATGGGACAAAGTCTTTGGTGACAATCCCCTCATCCACACCAGCACTTTCGGAGGGAACCCTCTTGCCTGTGCCGCCGGACTCGCCACCCTCGATGTCATTGAGTCGGAGGGGCTAACTGACAAGGCTCGAACGATCGGTGGATTCATCATGGACAACCTGAGAAGCCTTGTGAGTCCTGGAAGTCTGGTCAAAGAAGTCAGAGGTCGAGGACTCCTGATCGGAGTTGAATTCGCTATAGACGATGTCGGCGAGTTGGTGATTGCTCAATTGGTCAAACGCGGAATGATCGCCGCCTACACCCTTAACAATCCACGAGTCATCCGAATTGAACCGCCACTTGTGATCTCGAAAGAACAAGCCGTATGGGCTTGCGAAACCTTCTATGAAGCTGTCGCTGAGACCGAAGCGCTCGTTTCAGCTCTGACATAAAGCCTCAGAACTCGGTCCGGGTAGAGAGGAACACGTCGATCCACCCTCCACACGTCCGTCCGCCACCATCGGCGTCAAGGCTCCAGCACAATTCTTCCAAGTCCTTCCGCGACTTTGGCATGATGAGGTGCCTTTGCCCACTTGCACGGTACCGACCCATCATGACCGGACGGACGTGACCATCGACGAACACCCTGACCCATCTGCCGTCGTTCCTTGCTTTTGCATTAGAGTTCCGTTGACCTGAATTGTCGTCGAATTGTTGCCAGTCGAGAACACGACGAGTCGCACTGTGTCGCGATCCGCTGCAGCTGGTGACAACAACGACGGCGATGCGCCGGAGCTCGTCGTTGGCTCGCCGCCGCAGCAGCAATC
>JAEURO010000185.1 GCA_016788345.1 Chthonomonadaceae bacterium | reverse complement strand
AATTTCAACATGTATGTCGCCCAACACTTGGCCCCCACCCCCTAACCCCCTGCCCCTTGAACTGGAGAGGTGAAGCCGGAAAGCAACGGCATGAACACACCGCCGACCACCGTCCTGGCACGGAAGCCGACGCAGCGGGCGGTCTTGGTGTCGTACCAGTCGCTAAGGGGGACGCGGTCGGGTGTCTCATTCATCCACTTGTAGACCGGGGCCATGATCTTTTCGAAGTCCTCTTTCTTGCTGGCGAGGCAGGCGGTCCAGACTGTCCAATCGAGCTTGGTGTAGTCGGCGCGGTTGTCGAGCGGGAGGCCGTACTTATTCATTTTCTTTAAGTAATAAGCGACCTCTTTGTCGTAGACCTCTTGCGGGAAGAGGCCGAGCTTGAGCACCTTGTCCCAGACGAGGTTGTACTTTTGGCTCCATGTGCCAGGTTTGTCGAAGGCCAGGCGGTAGTGGTCGCCGTCGCCGGCCATTTTCATCCAGTCTCGCGCAAACTTATGAGACATATCAGTCCAATAGGTCTTATCCTTCTCGTGCCCAAGCGCGCCACACATCTTTCCATAGCAGGCCATCGCGACGATCGCCTTGATCGAGAGGTTGGCGTTGTGCGCCAGGTGCCCGGCGAAGTCGTCGGTGCAGAGCTGGTTGCCAGGATCGACGCCGTACTGCTTAAGGTACTCGGCCCATTCGGTGAACTTTGACCAATACTTCTCGATCCAAGCCTTGTCGCCGCTCTTTTCGAGGTAGGCGGCGGCCATGATGAGCATATTGCCGCTCTCCTCGACCGGCATTTGGTTCTCTTCGGTCTTCTCTCCGCCGCCATAGACTTGGCCGTTCGCTTTGGGATAAGTCCCGAGGTCGTGGGGGGCGAACTTCCATTTCCAGCGCGGCATAGAGGCGTACTGCATGATCGGCTCCATGTTCGCTTTGAGCAACGCCGGGTTGTAGGCGAGGAAGATCGGACAGGCGGGGTACATGACGTCAACGGTGCCGATGCAACCATTGCTGAAGTTCTCTTTGCCGAACATGAGCAAGGTGCCGTCGATGTCGCGGACGATCTTGTGCCCGGCAAGGCACTGGCGGTAGGCGAGGGTGGCGAGGGTGGCATAATCTGATCCCAATTTTCGCCACTGTGGCATTGGCCACTCGTTGTCATCCGTCAGGAGAAACCGATCATCTGTTCCTTTCATCGCCTTATTTGCTGTTTGCCAGTCTTCTGTCCATGAGCCCGATTCAGTCCGCCAGACAGGACGCAACGGTCGTCGAAAATATTCGATTGGCGTATCGTCGTCGTAAGCGAGAATGCAGCCAACTCCGTCAACTTTCGACGTCGCTTTCAGTTTCTCTGATCTCCATGCTGCGACGGGCCAATCGTCTTGGACTGGTCGAGGCATCCTTGTGTCGTCAGGGGGCAGATTCCCATTTTCGACAAACATTTGGCGCACTTCTTGGCTTGATCCAAAGCTGGTTCGGCCCCGGCCGGGAATCATGTAAAGCTTTCCCCAGTCGATGCGGTGATCATCACCAACTCGATTGAGGGGGCGCCCGCCCGAATGCCACATCGCCAAAATAGTCCCGTCTTCACCCGATGTGTTTAGCCGCGACCACTCTACTTCTTGTGAACTGTCATTTACGACAAGTTCACTACTGCAGTCCAAATAAAACTGAACATCATGATCCCGACTGTCGGCGGACAAGTAGGACATCGAGACATAGGTGTCACTCCGCGACAGCATATTTTCGTCTCTAATGTCTTGACGACAGATGAACGAAACGGTGAACTCGACTCCTCCTGCCGTGAATGTTACGGCAGACCGGCGCGGAAGGACTTTCAGGGAGACCTGCTCCGCCGCAGGCACATCTTCGAGTCCTCGAGACATCCACCGGTAGCACTTCCCGTCCACCCGGATCATCCCCACCATCGCGTGGTTTTTGCCCGTCCAATGCTTGGTCCAGTCGTCGGTCAGCTTGTCGCCGAACGACCAGATGGAAAAGTACGGGTCGTGGGTGACGAGTGGGATTGCGGGCGGGCGGAACTGTTGCTGGGCGGCCATGGTGAGGAACGCGGCGGTCGCGAACATGACCAGATTATGCACATTCGACGACCCCACTTACGGCGTTATACTGGAGAAAGAAGTTTCAGGAAATTGGCTTCGCCAGATTGATGTGTGAAGCTCCATAGGTACACTGCCCCTGTGCTGTTTTCATCTCTAAGAAAGTTCGGAATTTTAGGAGTGCTTGCTGCCCCTAACCTCACATTCTGCCAGGCAGAGTTCCGGTACCGCGCCGACATGTTCGACTTTGACCAACGTCGGGCGACCTTGCCTAATGATGGCAACATGTATTGCGTCCCCACCAGTTTCACCAACAACCTCGCGTATTTGAATAAGTACGGCATGCCCAGCATGCTGAACGGCACGAACACGAACAGCCACACGGAAATGACCGGATTGATCTTCCAGATCGGGTTCTTGATGGGTTGCGACCCCGCAGACGGCGTGACCCACTTCCCCTATGAATTTGAGTGGGACTGGGTGGACGACCACACGAGCAAGCTCGTCTACTTCGGAGCCTATGGCAACTCGTCCACCTGGGGGTTCAACACGATCATGAACCAGTTCCGGAGTGGCAGTTTGGTGCGCATGGCGTATGGCAAATTTGCGAACGTGAACGGCACTTGGTTTCGCGTCGGTGGGCACAGTGTGACGCTTGGCGGCTATATCCGTGACGATGGGCCGGACAACGACTCATTTTTTGTCACTGATCCTGCCGCTGACGATGGCAATCTCAATGTGCAAAGCCCGTTCATCTTCAACCAAAAGGAGACCGAGAATATCACGCTGAACCTCAACGGGATTGGTTCGGTCACGCATGCGCGGTACACCTACTATGTTGGCCCGAACGGAAACAATCGACGGGTGGTGGACTCGATGACGACGATTCATCCAGTGTACGCCGGGTGGATCGCGCCAAGCCGCGCTGGCAACGTGTTTAACGTACGGTTTCAGTACATGCCACAGCCACCAACGACCGGTGAGTTTCCGATGAGCTACTCGTTTGTCACAACGGACACCATCCAGGATTGGTGCTTCGACCCAGCTGAGTTCGGTGTCTGCTACGTGAGTTCAACAGGTGCCGTGAAAAAGAGGAGCATTGCGGTAGCCGATGAAGTGACGATATTGCAGAGCGCAGCCGCCAAGAAGGTCGCTGTGGGCGGACCGGACCAAGATGTGTTTGTTTTGCGACAAGGGGCGACGACTGACTCAGTGACGCGGGTAGCCCGGAACGGCGGCCCGCTCGTCTCGTTCAACTTGGGCCGGAAAGTGGCAGCCATCGACGTTGACGGTAAGACGGGCGGGCTCGTTGCGCTGGACCTCGATCTGAAGGGTACGACCGTCTTCGACCGTGACTTTACAGCCTCGCACCGGGAACCGCTCCGGCCATTTACCCCGACTCCGCCTCCCACGACTATTGCGGCTGGCGCGGGCCTTCTCTCGATCGATTCTCGGTCTGGCGATTACTTCGTCGCGGAAAAGGGTTCACAGCAATGGATCCAATATCGACGGTTCGGCTCTCAAAGAATGGGCGCGCCGGTGAACGTAAGCGTTCCAGGAGGCATCCAAGCCCTGATGGCAGGACCACAAGGGACGGTTTTCGTGCAAGGCACAGACAGGATCCTGCGAACGTACAACGCTGATGGCACCCTACGCGCGACGGAGTTTTCCGGTTACCAGGCGGGTGGTGAGTTTAGGATTCCGAAGACATTTGTCATGGCAAAACCCGAACTAATGACCGGCCCAGGTTGGGAAAACCTGTGGCCGCCGGAAGATTGAGGGTTACAGAGCCATGCCATCTGCGCTGGAGACTAGCGATCATCGTCTTCAGCGCAAATTGAAACATCGAACTGAGACTAAGCATGGGTTGTTTTGTGGGCCGCTTGCGCAGAATTTTCTTTGGTCGGCCAAAACGACGAACGAGGTGTCCCGGACCATCGCCTCTTTTGAGGATGGTCCGGGTAACCATAGGCCGGAAGTAAATAATTCTCGAGCCTGCCTCGAGGAAAGTGGCCATGTGCCCCCAAGAGACCCGGGGGCACGTGGCTGGCTCCTAGCGCCGTCGTCTGCGCACCACTGCCGCCAAGCCGCAACTGATGCCGAGCAGGCTTGTCGGTTCCGGCACCATTCCGATGTTATCGAGTGCCATGTAGCTCGGGGCCCGAGTGAGGGGGTCGTTCATGGCGACAAACTCCACATCATAACTGGATGCCGTCGGCGCTATGAAAGTCACTGAACGAACCTCCCATGTATAGGTCAGTGTGTTTTGAGCGAATTGCCCGACGGACGAACCGTTGATCCGCACGTCGATCATTCCGCGTCCGAGATATGGCCCGCCATATGTGCCATTGTCTTTCCCGAGGTCGTCCACAGCCATGTCGGCCGTGATCGTGTACGAGCTTCCAGGCGTGAGTGGGGACATGACTTGCTTGAACGATTCGGAAAAGGTCGCGCCAGCACCAAATCCAATGAAGCGGTTGCCATGCGAAGCCAACATGTTTTGAAACATGCCGCCATAGGCAGGGATGCCTGCCAGGTTCCAGCCGTCGACGCCTGTGTTGTCGTAGCAGTCTGGGGTGAACGAAGTCGCAAACCATGGGGTAGGGGTTCCGGACTGGAAGATGTTTGGGCCGTTTACATAAGCGGTCCCCGTTTCAAAGCTGCCATTTGCGATCTGGCCATAAGTGGCCCCGCTCATGAGCGAAACGCCAAGCACAAGTGTGGTCGAGTT
>JAEURO010000184.1 GCA_016788345.1 Chthonomonadaceae bacterium | reverse complement strand
ACCGGGCCCGCACTGTCCGAGATCCGTCGCAAAAGTCCAGTGCCCGCCGGTGGGCGATGCACTCCCCATACGTCCAGGACTCCTTCATGTCCCGCTGGTAAGCAAATTGGGTGTCCCAGACCTGTCGGGCCCTGTCGAAACGTTCCACACGGAGCGTTTGGCCCAGGGACATCGAAACCCGGGATGTCACACGGAGCCATAGGTACCAAGGATCCTTAGGCAGCGTGGCAATTAGCTCCACGTGCGCCACAGAAGCCTGGTTCGGGGTGACGAAGCGCAGGACCCGCAAGGCGTCGCCGTCCCTGGAAGCCAGCGAGCCTAAATTACCGGCCAGCAGATGGGTCGTTTTGTTTATGATTATCATTGCGGCCCCCCGCCCACTTTCCGAAAATCGCGGGCTGACTACAGTGTACGCCACTTTTGCGACAAACGAGACGATATTCAGAAGAATTCTTGTCTGGAATCAGCACTTATCCGCGAACGAACTGAGCTGGCTCGGACCAAGGACGACTACGTTCGGGTCCACGCTCTTGACAAAGTCGTCCAGCGAGACTCCCTCCAGGCCACACTCTTCGACCATTTCCTCATAGAAATCTCGAATCACGTCGCCAGTCGACGGTTCGCCCCGGTAGCCTGACACCCAAAGTCCGGGTTTTCCATCGCTGCCTTCATAGGCGACTGCTGCGACCCAGATCTGCTGTTGCACGTCGATTTCGCCTGCAAACGGGTCGGCGACCCAACGGCCCTGGGCGACAAGCAGGCCCTGCTCTTCAAGTGAGCGCATGACCGCCTCTGGCCCTTCTGTCGACTCGGCCATGATGAGCAGGTTCCGGGCAGGGTCCCCAATTGTCACCGTCGACTTGCCTTGCTTAGAAAGCACATGCGCCCAGGGCTTGACGCCATATCGTTTAGCCTCTTCGGCGAGGTTGCTGAGATCGACTTGTAAGACCACGGTTTTGCTTGGCCCGGACGAGAGGACTCGAACCTCCGACTTCTTCCTCCGGAGGGAAGCGCTCTATCCACTGAGCTACGTCCGGTCTTCCGCGATGTTACCTAGTCTCACACCCAGCGACTGCAGCTTGTCCGAAACAAGCGAGCGCACCATCTCACACTGCCGCGAGTCGCGGTCATTCGCTTCCTTGTATGCTTGGAAGGCAACATCCTGTCCCACGGGAACGAATTCGACAGACTCGCCAGGAACAAGCTGTCCGAGTGCGGGAAAGTCTGCCGCAATAACGACGCCGATCCTTTCGTAGCCACCAATGGTTGGCCCATCTGGGCCGGTCACGATAAGTCCACCTTTTGGTGGAACCTGCATCGTCCCTTCAACTATGGGTTGACTCAAACCAATCTGGACATCATGCGCCACAATCTCGGCTGAGACTCGAACACCGACACGGTTCGATTCCGCCCCAACAACACCACGGACTAAGGTCGGCTGACCTAATGGTGAGTACCGAAACACCTTTCTTTCGAAGGTCCATGGGGGGTCGGACAACTTGCTGACCAATTGGTCAATCTGTAACACTGCATCCGGAGCCAAGCTGGTCAGTGCACAATAGGCCCGGGCTCCTTGTCCTTGATAGCTGATTCTTAGTTTCTGACCCGCCCTGATCAGCCAGCAAGAATTCGGCGCAAGTGGCCGCCCCCCATCCTCTGCGATATGGCCGCCACCAACAAGGGAAACAAGAACGTTTTGTTCCAAATGGAGGGTCGCGGTGGCCATCTCTAGCTCAAATGCCGTCCCACTAGGTTTCGCGCAGACGAGCGCACAAGCCATTTGAGCGCTCCACGTGTCGAACGGCCCTCCTTTTGGAACACCAAACTGTCGCAGACCTGGCTTGAACGGACCAAGTTTTCTCACCGTTCCATATTGAGTCTCTACGCTGAGGCTCAATTCAGCTCCAATAGGTAGTTGCGGACGGCCCTGGCAAACTCGACACAACCTGGCGTATCCCCATGCACACAGATCGAATCGCAGTTACCGGCTACATCACCAACGTTCATTAAAACTTCTTCCAAGACTGTGAGGACTGCTCCAGGGCGGTCTCGCGGCATCAACCGCCCGTCGGGAGAGTATGCCCGGTCTGCGAAGGCCTCCCTAATGAACCCTACGTTCGCCGCTCTCGCGATTTCTTCATGCAAAGTAGAGGGCAAGCCCATGAGAGGAAGCCCAGAGCCAGCCAAGCAGGAGGCCATGAGTTCGCCTACGGCTTGGTGGTCGGCGGATTCGTTATAGAGTGTCCCGTGCGGCTTCACATAGGTCGCTCCAAGGGCAAGCAAGTCCTCGATTTGACACGTGATCGACGACCTCAACTCGCTCCACGTTTCGCGCGAATATGACGGCATGGGCCCGCGCCCCATGTTTGGCCGGTCATCAAGACCAGGATGAGCGCCAAACTTCACCCCCTTTGCCCGGCATAGGGCCGCGGTTGTCCTTGCGAGGTCTCTCGATCCTGCGTGGGTGCCGCAACAGATGTTGGCCTGAGAGGCGAGACCAAGTAAGGGGACATCGTAAGGAAACCCTTCTCCTACGTCAACATTGAGATCAATATTCACGTGAGGCGCATCCCCTTCAGATCCTCAAACTCTTGACTGTCAATGGGCCTGAATGTCACGGTGTCGCCAACTGATATTGGGAAAAAATCTAGGGACTCATCTGCGATCATCAATGGTGTGCGACCGATCAGCCACCATCCTCCAGGTCGCTCGATGGGATAGATTCCGGTCATCGAGCCCATTAACGCGACGGACCCCGGTGGCACCCGAACGGCTGGAACCGCCTTGCGAGGGAGCGTACTCAGGT
This sequence comes from Chthonomonadaceae bacterium, assembly GCA_016788345.1. Lineage (GTDB taxonomy): Bacteria > Armatimonadota > Fimbriimonadia > Fimbriimonadales > Fimbriimonadaceae > JAEURO01. The sequence goes on along the minus strand of JAEURO010000184.1, from coordinate 2,011 downwards.
GTTCATAGTTTCCCTGAAGGTAGGGAAAGCCAGGGCAAAAACCGATGGCCTTGCACAGATATGTGGCCGAGCTGTGGGCTTCAGCCAGCTCCCCTTCATCCACCCCAAGTCTTTGGCACACGATTTCGACATCGTCCGATCCACCATACAGTACTGGCACTATGTGGTTCTTTGTGCGTTGCGCCTGCGCGACTTGCGAAAAAACTTCGGAAGGGACGAGGCTCGGGTCTGCTAGACCGCGAAAGTAAACAGCCACCGTGCCAAAGACTGGAACCACATTTTCGACCTGCTCGATTCCGAGGCGGGAAATTATGTCTGCAATGGCAGGAGCGTCGTCTCCGCATTGGTACACCAGGGTCCGCTCTCCGAGCCAAGTCATGTGAGTTTCGGGCAAACTGACATCCATTGTGGAACAGGTGGAAGTTCAAATACAAATCTTGGAGGGAGGTGTCGCTCCAACCTTAGCGACAGAAGGCTCATCTGGATTTGACCTTCGGGCAGCAGAGTCCTTGACTTTGCAGCCAGGAAGCCACCGCCTCATCAAGACGGGGCTGAAAATAGAATTGCCGTCCGGTTATGAAGGGCAGGTCCGCCCGCGCAGTGGACTGGCCTTGAGACATGGATTGACAGTTTTGAACTCACCGGGGACCATAGACTCGGACTATCGAGGCGAAATCGGTGTCATTTTGATCAATTTTGGACCCAAAGCCGTCGAAATAGTATCGGGAGACCGTATTGCGCAGTTAGTCGTGCAAAGCGTTCCAGTTGTCCGCATGTCTATTGCCGGAAAGCTTGCGACGACAGACCGCGGTGATGGCGGGTTTGGAAGTACAGGAATCGATTAATGATTTGTCCACAGTGTTTTGAAGACAATGACGACGGGGCAGAATTCTGCCGTGAGTGTGGTGCCCCATTCAAGAGTGGCTCCGACGCGAGTGACATGGCCGTGTACAAGGAACTGGCAAAGGCAAATTTGCTAAAAATGCGTGGGGACATGAAGTCGGCGAACGACACTCTGCTCTCAATTCTCAAGCGGTTCCCAAACAATCCGACGGCGCACAGCCTTCTCGGCGATATTTCGGCGGACCAAGGTGACCTGCAACAAGCCAAAACTTGGTACGAGATGGCCGTCGAGCTTGTTCCAGACAATAAGGGGGACAAAGAAAAACTCGCGCGGATCACCAGCCGCATAGCAGAAGATGAAAAAGCCAGTGCCACCCAGATCATTGGGATTCCAGAGAGAAAGACCTTGCCTGGTGCCTTTATCGCACTGTCTGCTTTGATTGTTGTTGCCATCGCCGTAGGCTCTTTCTGGATCGGAAACATCAGCTCACCGAAAAAAGAGGCCACTGACATTGTCCCCTATGTTCCTCCGAAACCCGTTGAGCAACCGAATCCAGCAGACCCGGCCCAGGGGGTCAATCCCGAAACACAGGAACCGACGCAAACTCCACAATCGCCGGAGAAGGTTCAGACGGACGAGGCCATGCTGACTGCCATACGGGCGAAGTCGGTCGACAAGCTCGAATGGCGCGGGCTCGTCGAAGATCCTCGGGCTGGCCGTGCGATCGTGACTGTCAGCGCTTCGGCGACCGAGCCCCCTTCCCTGACTGCGACTAAGGCTGGTTTGGCGTTTTTTGAGACGTTCCCTGCGTTTAAGACAGTGACCGTGCGAGTTCTAGGCTCAAAAGGATATGACATGATTGCGGACATGACGGCCGAGTCGGCCACGACCGTCAAGGCAGCAATAAGTGGTGGAGACACTGTCGAGAGTCAATCACAGGTGGCGCTCAGCAACACATGGATGCCTCCGGCGCCAGAAGCCTCCACCGGCACCGCCGGAGGAAACGTGTCAAGGTAGAAGTCCTGGGGGTACCCTGGTTTGGTTCTATGTCACGAACCGACCACCAAGACATCCGTATCGGAACACTCGCCGGGATCCAAGGGGCGCCTGACTATCTTCGCCAAATCTTGCCCCATGGTTTCGAGAGCTTTGAACTGACCATGGGCG
>JAEURO010000183.1 GCA_016788345.1 Chthonomonadaceae bacterium | reverse complement strand
CCAGTCGGGAAGACCAGGAGCGGTGCCTTGCTGCTCAACTCGACCTTGCCAAAAGTTTGCGGGCGCCAGTGGTGTTTCATTGCAGGGAGGCCTATCCAGACCTCTTAGACCGGCTGGCGGGTTGGGTCGGTGGTTCCCTTTTGTTCCACTGCTTCGCTGGGAACGTGCATGAACTGGGCCGGGCGTCACTGCTTGACGCCTATTTTGGAGTTGACGGACCCATCACGTATAAGAACTCGGATTCGCTTCGGGCCGTGGTCCAAAAGATGCCGCTGGACAGGATCGTGTTGGAGACCGATGCACCGTGGATGGCACCTGTCCCCTATCGTGGTCAAAACAACAAACCCGCGTGGTTACCGCTGATCAACAAGGCCCTCGCAGACGCCCTTGGACAATCGGAATCGGCGATGGCCGAAACGAGCACCGCTAACGCTGCCCGCTTTTTTCAGTGGGGTGACTAGCCCGCCGAGGGGCCGTGCCAAAGCCGTAGAATGGATTCATGACGATCATTGGAAAAATTGGGGCCCTTATTTCCTTGAGCACATTGGCTCTAGCAGGGTTCGTGGCCTATCAAGTGTCCAAGCCTCCGAAGGTCGTCAGTCTCAACGATAATTTGCTAGACACACCCAGGCACCCGGTCACGGAAGACATGTGGAAGAAGTCTCGGGCCAGGGCTGGCCAACCAGCACCCCTGTTTGTACTGCAGGACCACATGGGCGATAAACTGCAATTGACCGAACTCTTGAAAAAAGGGCCAGTGGTCCTCGTGTTCACGAAGGATGGATGTCCGTGTAGCATGGAGTCCCAACCCTTCTTCAACCAACTGGCCCGGCATTTCGCAGGCAAGGCAACCTTTGTCGGTGTGATCGATGCTCCCCAGCACGTGGCTTCGAAGTACAAGGACGACTTCTCCGTCCCTTACACCATGGCCCTGGCTGCGGACGGAGCCGTGTTCAAGTCGTTTGGATCTCTGCAGTCTGTGTACACGACGCTGATCAAGGCAGACGGCATAGTGGCTAAGCAATGGCCCGGGTATAGCCGGGCGACACTGACCGACCTCAACGAAGAACTTGCAACTTTGACGCAGATCAAGCCAGGTGTCATTGACTTGACCATGGCCCCAAGTCAGATCACTTCCGGGTGCTTTTTCCGTTGAAGTTCAGGTCAGGTTTGCCGGATCGACGTCTAATGCGATCCTGACCGCCCTTGTGCCCAAGTCTCCAAACGCTGCAGAAAGCGGTGTCAGGTCTTCGCATGGCGGGGCTTTGATCAAAACGTGCCGTCGCCACAGGTTGTTCAACCGCTCGATGGCACAATCGGCTGGGCCCAAAATTTCACTTGTCGGCATGGCAGCTTCGGCACGTTTGGCCGCCTCGATCGACACTGTCTCTACGGCTGACCTTGACTCTCCACTAACAATCACATTCACCAAGCGACAAAACGGAGGATAGTTGGCTTCACGCCTTTGCGCGATTTCAAGTTCATAGAACCCAGTCGCGTCATGCCGGACAGCACATTCGACAGCCATACTTTGAGGATTGAAGGTTTGGACGAGCACCCTGCCTTTTGCCAGTCCTCTGCCTGCCCTGCCCGCGACTTGTGACAAAAGCTGAAAAGTTCGTTCGTTCGCACGGAAGTCGGGGATGTTCAGTGAGACGTCTGCAGCTACAACCCCGACTAATGTGACGTTTGGAAAGTCGAGCCCTTTCGCTACCATTTGAGTGCCGACGAGCACCCGGATCTCTCCGCTCCTGAACGCAGTCAAGATTTCATCGAGAGCACCTTTTCGACTAGCAATGTCACGGTCCAAGCGGGCGACGGCCACGTCTGGAAAAAGGTCAGAAACTGACGACTCCACCCGCTCGGTACCAGTCCCAAGTGGGACGATCTTGTCGCTTGCACACTGAGGGCAAGTGTCAGGGGGATGATCCCGATAGCCGCATTGATGGCACTTTGTCCTTCGCTCTCGACGGTGAAACGCTAAAGCGACAGAGCAATGTGGGCAGTCCAATCTGTGCCCGCAGTCCCGGCATACAAGGGATGGCGCATATGCGCGGCGGTTCAAGAAAAGGATGACCTGTTTGTCACAAGACAAGGTTTCGCGCATGGCACTCTCCAACTCTGCAGAAATGACTGAAGTCCTCTTTTCTTTGTAAAGTATCGTCAGGTCGATCGTTGACACGTCCGGCAAGGTAGCGGATGCGGCCCTGGTTGGCAAGTCAAGTCGCTCGACCTGGCCTTCAGCGGATGCATAAATCGCTTCCACACTAGGGGTGGCAGACCCAAAAACAACCGGGCACCCGAACCTCTTACCAAGATAGGAAGCCAATTTCTTGCACTGATACCGGGGAGCCCTGTCTTGCTTATAGCTGGATTCGTGCTCTTCGTCAACTACGATCAATCCAAGGTGGGTCAAAGGAGAGAAAACTGCGCTCCTGGGACCAAGGACGACCGAACATGCGCCTGTCCGAACCCTCAGCCAGTTTTCTAGCCGTTCCTGTGGAGACATATTGGAGTGCAGGACAGCGACCTGGTCTCCAAAGCGTTGGCGCAATTGCGCGATGACTTGAGCAGTCAAGGCGATTTCAGGGACCAAGTACAGCACTTGCTTTCCAAGCTTGAGGGCCTGTTCGGCAGCCCGCAAGTAGACTTCTGTTTTGCCAGACCCAGTCACTCCAAAGAGGAGGAACTCTCGATACTGCCCCATTGTCAGCGGATCCAGAATCCTTTTGACTGCTTTGTCCTGGTGGGCATTCAATGTCGGGGGCCGGTGAACCGGGGTGTCCGAGCCCGAGCCTTGTTCCAGGAGCCCAGCTTGGACTAGTGCCTTAATAGTTTGATCCGTGACCCCGGTGAAGGCCTTTATCTCCTGAGCAGTCAGGCTCGTTGCTTCGGAACCTTGCAGACGCATCACAGTCATGGCTTGGGCGGGCCTTCGCTTTCCCACTCCAGTGAGAAACTTCTCAACCTTCTTTTCGTCGGCAGTCAACATGAGAAGCCCTGCCAACTTCTTGCTCTTTGCATAAGGCAACAGTGCCACTGTTCGCACCACCGTTCCCTTCTTCTCCAAGGCGCGAAGGATCCGACGGGAGTGGTCTGGCAGTGGTGAAACCTTAGAGTCCATAAGGCCCCCGGTTTCACTCAACACTCTGACTGTCTCCCTTTGAGTGGCGGATAACCTTTCAAGGGACTGTCCTTCGACCAATTTCCACACAGTTTCCAATCTGTCCTTTGCTGTTGGTGGCAAAACCAGCCCTAATGCAGCAGATAATGGAGATAGCGTTTGCCGTGCGGTCTCTCTAACAAGGTCTACAGTCACTGAAGGGAGGCACATCCCCTCCACCTTAAAGCCTAGCGGCTTGAGATTCGAGAGGGGAAAACCAAGTTCACCTACCACGGTCTCACGAACATCGACGACAAAGCCTACGATTTGTCGCGTGCCAAGTGAAACAAAATGGGCGTCTCCGACCTGGACACCTGGCCCTGCAGCGTATGTGTAAACAGCGTCGACGCCAGCGATCTTTGAATCTAGGCCAACGTCTGCGACAAGTACCTTTTCGATCATTCGAGCATGACAGATTGGCCTATTCGTCAATGGCCCAAGGCGATGGGCAACTATCGTCGGACTGTCACGACATACGTCTTAGTCGCCGACGAACTTGAACGCGCCGAAACCGTCACATTCGTTTGGGCGGGCGGTCGTGCGTGCGTGACCGCAAAGTTGACTGTCGACAAACCATAGGGCACTGTGACAGTGGCAGGCACTGTGACGACCCCTGAGTTTGAGCTGGTTAAGGTCACACGGACTCCTCCCTTCGGAGCAACCCCTTCCAAGGTCACTTTTCCGGTCACGGATGTCGAGCTGCCTCCAATAAAGTTTTGAGGAGTCACTATGATGCTTGCGACGGGCGTCACGGCATACGGGTTCCTCAACATGACAACCTGGAAGTCTTCCCTCACCGCGTCACCCTTGATGTAGGCGATCTTTGAGTTATCGGGAGAAAACTCAAATGCGTTTAAGTAGTTGATGGATTGATATGTGGCCAGCACTGCCCCAGTGACCGCGTTGTAGAGGCGCATGGCTCCGTTTGACCCTCGTTCAGCGACGGCTAAAATCCGGCCGTCTGCCGAGTATCGAACCATGCTTGGCGCCTGGGGAAGCACGGTCGTCAGTTGTTTTTCGAATGACCAAACCACCCCAACACGTTTGTAAACAACCAAGTTAGGAATCCTGTTACAAACGACAGCGAGTCTTGTGCCGCCTGGGTCGAACGCCACACCCTTGACGTCGGCTCCAATGTTGATAGCCTGTGGCGATCCCCAAGACGTACCCGTGGTTGTCCGATATATGCGCAGAAAGTTGTCGGCACTTCCAGTTGCGAACCATGCACCGACGCGGTTATACGCCATACAAAGGACGGTCGACGTCGCCTCATTGAGCGGACTCAGCGTGGACAAGCTCGATGGGCTCCATAAGACGATGTTTTTGCCTTGAGTCGCTGCGATCACGTTGCCGTGCGACCCAAGGGCCGCAGGGCTACTGACAACGATCTCGGGATCCACGCTCAGCGTCAAGTCCTTGCCGGTGTCCTGCCCATTCGACGTCTGAAAAATACGGAGGTGGTTGTTGTTAGACGAGACGACGGCCTCGGTCCCGTTGCCCAACACCGAATTGGAAAGCAAGTTCCCCCAGGAAGGCTCGGCCGGCCCTGGAGACTCCCAAACCTCTAATCCTGACGAAGCTTGAAAACGGATCGCCCTCTCGTCGGCGCCAGTCGTGACGACAAACTGGCCATTGGGGTCGAAAGAAAGTGAGTTCACGACCCGAGAGTGTCCCT
>JAEURO010000182.1 GCA_016788345.1 Chthonomonadaceae bacterium | reverse complement strand
GTTTGAGAGGTGAAATCTTAAGGACGGACAATCCTGAGAGCAAGCTCGTTGCATCCGTCAACATGGCCAGATTGGCGACCATTTCCGGATATTGGGAAGTGGCCCGAGACTGGCTTCACGTTGCAGAACCGTTGTGCGAAAAGTCGCAAAGCACAAGTAGCCACTTTTTAGTTCAAATTAACCGACTAGCCGTTGACTTTTGCCAATTTCAAAAGGGCTCGACTCTCACTCAGATTCGGTGCACAACAGAGGAAGAGCAGCCAGCATTCATGAAGTACATAGCCCATGTGGCCCTGATCCAAGCGGCCTCAACTATTGGCGACACAGAAACTGTGAAACATGAGCTGGCGAAATGTGCCGAATTAGAAGAGCTCTATGGTGTTGGGTCGCCTTTGGTCCAGAGATTCAAATCCGTCTACGCTTCTTGAGGAGCTAATATCGACAATGCAGCCTTGTGGGGCTTAGAATGGCCTCAATTCGAACCATTGGCCAAGAAAGGGCCGTTTCGGTGGTTTTTCGAGTACCACATGTCTCGTTGCAAACAGTGCCAGAAGGTCTTGGCCACAATGCGAGAGCTTAAAACACGGTTGAAGTCCGGCGCCCATGAACCTACGCTTGGCGCCAACCGATGGCACGAGATAGAGGAAGCTGTTGAATCCACCGACGAACGAAATTAGCTGCCAAGTCAACTTTGTGCTGTTCACCCTCGGGGGCTTGGGACGCCAACTTGTCCAGTGAATCGGACAGTTGGCGTGGACTCAACTAGTGAGGTATTGTTTCTCGATGGAACCAGCCGTGGCTCCGTACCGTAAGGACTCGACAATCATGCGCACGATCTTTCTCCTATCGCTTTCTGCAGTGGCCCTGACGTCGGTCGCTGGCAACGAGTTTACGTCCAGTAAAGTCAAACTTCTTGCCCACTTTAACCTCGCGAGCCTGGGTGCCAAGTCGGGCAACACTTGCTGGGGATATGTGAGCAAATCTGGGAAAGAGTATGCCCTGATGGGGTGCAGCAACAAAACGGTTGTCTTCGATGTTTCCAACTGGAACGATTGTAAGAAAGTGGCCGAAGTGCCGCACAGCGAGGGGCTCTGGTCAGACATCAAAATATATAAGGACACGATGTACGTCTCAAGTGAGACGAGCGGCACCGGCATCCAAGTCGTCGACCTGAGCAAGATCGACAGTGGGCAAGCGACCTTGGTCAAAACTATTACGACTCCAGGTCGGTCTCACACGATCGCGGTCGATCCAGACGGCCCCTTCCTTTATACATGCGGCAGTAACGAAGGCGTCAGCAAGGGGGCGACCTGTTGCTTTGACATCAAGGATCCAAACGACCCGAAACGCGTCGGTGCGCCAACGATGACCCCGGTTTACCAGCATGAGTCGCAAGTTGTGACATACAAGTCGGGCAAGTACAAAGGCAAGACAGTGTTCTTCGGTGGCGGCGAGGGACGAGGACTTGAGATTTGGGACGTCACAGACAAAAACAAGCCGACTTTGATCCGCCGCGTAGCCTATCCATTCGTTGGTTATTGCCATCAAGGCTGGCTCGACCAGACCATGAAGTATTTCTATGTCAATGACGAGTTCGACGAGAGCACCAACTCAATTGCCACAAGGACGCTCGTGTTCGATGTCAGTGATTTAGAAAAAGCTGACCTTGTCTCGACATATACGACTTCAAAGTTGAGCATCGACCACAACCTCTATACGAGGAACGGTTTCAATTTTCACGCCAATTACACGTCGGGGCTTTGGATTTTTGATGCCAACGATACTCCAATGGAACCCAAACTCTGTGGGTTCTTTGACACTTATCCGGCCGATGACAAGGCCCACTTTGATGGAGCCTGGAGCAACTATCCGCTCCTGCCCAGCGGAGTCGTCTTGATCAGCGACATCAACGAGGGCCTTTTTGTGGTCGATGCTACAGAAGCCACCAAAACCCCAGTCAAGGCGAGCGCAGCTGCGGCGACTGGTATCAAAGGAACCTGGACTATGGCAACGATTGGCGAGTCCGACGACGAAGCGGGGGAGTTCAGTGGTAGCGGAACAGGTTCAGTGGTGCTCGACGCCAAAGCCAAGTGGGCCTCACCAAGCAAGGTTGGATTTGAACTCAAAGCCTCGTCCGGCGAAAGTGTTGGGGCCACAGTCGAGTTCTACAATTGGAAAACGAAGAAATTCGAGCAGGCTAAGTCTATGAAGTTGGATTCTTCGTCCACTGAATTCAGCGTGTCGGCGGACAAGGCGGCGAACTTAGTCGAAAGCGGAACCAAAAATATGAAGATCAAGGTGACCCTGAAGGGAAGTGGGGCCTGGAAGGTCTCGCTCGACAAGGCGCGCTGGACAATCAACCCTTAAGGGGTGGCGAGCGGACTGTCTTTCCAAGCCTTCGGAGTCTCATCGATGAGAGACTCCAGGGCTTGCCTGATTTCTGGATAGTCGAAGACAAACCCGTTGCCCAAGGCTATCGCGGGGACCGCTCTCGTACCCCCTAGTAAAAAGCTTGGGTTCCATCCCATGAGTCCGCACATGGCTTTGATTGCGAACTCGGGGCTGGGGATGCCAAAAGGCATTCCAAGGGCCCGTCGGAATTCGACCATAATTTCAGCGTTGTTGACCGGATTTGGCGCAGTTGCGTTCAGTACGCCACTGATCTGGTTTTCAATGGCCCAGACGACCATTCTCGATAGGTCACCAACATGTATCCAAGAAACGTATTGCTTGCCTGAGCCCATTGGGCCGCCATGCAGAAGTTTCGTCAGAAGTTTCATGCGGTCGAAATAGGCGCAGCCGTTCCCAAGGACCAGTCCAATCCTTAACTTTGTCTTGGAGACGTTCGGAGCATGGACCGCGTCCACTGCGGCTTCCCAGTCCTTGCAAAGCTTTCCAACCATGCCTTCGGCCGCCAGCATGCCTTCACTGACTTCTCGATGGCCTGAGTCGCCGTACCATCCGACTGCGCTTCCATTGACCCAAGCCTGAGGTTGTGCGCCAGCCGCCATGATGGCCTCACCGATCAGCTTCGTCGTACCGATCCTGGAGTCGTGCATCAATCTAACCGACTTGTCGGTCCACCTTTGCATCAGGCTCTCGCCACAAAGGTTGACGACCGCCTCGGCCCCGTCAATCTCTGATTGCCAAGCGCCCAGCGATTGGGCGTCCCAACGGACGGCTCGGGCACCAGCGACCGATTTTCCTGACCTCGACAAGACTACGACGTCGTATCCTGACTCATTGAAGGCCTTACACACCTCACGACCGATACATCCCGATCCACCAGCAACGACGACTTTCTTCATCTGGCCCAAGCCTGTCATTATATTCGGTCGCTTCGGGGCCAGGCTGACAGGTCGGGTCGGGAACTTTATGGGCTGGGTTTTCTTCTGGTTAGTGAGCCGATCGGCTCTCAGCCGGGTACAAGCCATGCGAACCACCTCACTTTTGACTTTGTCTCTGACATCCTCTCTCGCTTTTTCCCAGGTCATATGGGATGAATCCATCAACGGCGACCTCTCGAACGATAGGCTGTCGCCCACGAATCTCCAACTGGCACTCGGGTCGAACACACTGACCGCTACCTCCCAGCAAGGCGACCGTGAGTACGTTCACTTTCACCTGGGGTCAGGAATGACTCTTAACCATATCGTTCTGAAGTCTTGGCAGGGCACGGACCAGATTGGCTTCATTGCCGTCCAGACTGGCTCCATCTTTACGGAACCTCCGACAGGAACGAACGTTGCCAACCTCTTGGGATACACCCACATCGGGCCCGGTGCCGGCAATCTCGGGTCAGACTTTCTCCCAGAGATGGGCCAAGGTTCTGGGGCTATCGGCTTCACACCTCCTTTGACCGGCGAGGATTACGCTTTTTGGATCCAACAGACAGGCCCGTCCCCAGTCACCTACCAACTGGACTTCCAAGTTTTGCCGGAGCCAGCCACACTCACAGTGCTCTCGGCCGGCCTCGCTGTCTTGGCTCGCAAGCGCCGACTCCGCTAACCAGGAACAGGGCGGGCGTCATCGGCCAGGTTAGCGTGTCACAATGACACGTCAATGGGGTCGAACCTGACAAAGAGGCACTATGCCGCCGGTCTCACGTGCGACCGGCGGCAGTGGTTGATTGTCCATCGTCCGGATTTGGTCGAACCCCCATCACCCTCGGTCGCCTACCGAATGTATGTCGGCCAACAAGTCGGTGCTCTTGCCAGGCGCCTCTTTCCCGGCGGGAATTTAGTCAATGTTCCGAGCTCTGACTGGGAGCTTGCTGTCGCTAGGACGAAAGAGGCCCTTCGAAAACACGATGTCGTGTTTGAAGCCGCGATTGAAAGTGGAGAATTGGTGGCAAGGTGCGATGTCTTGGTCCGCCAAGGGGACGCTTGGGACATCATTGAGGTCAAATCATCGAGTCGGGCCAAAGACGAGCACATTGACGACCTTGCGTTTCAGGTCGTGGTGCTGACCGGGGCAGGATTCACCGTCTCATCGGCCAAAGTCTGCCACTTCGATTCATCGTTTGTCCGGGGGGAGGAAGAACCTGTTCCCGAGGAGCTGTTTGCCATAACGGACGTGACAGAATCGGTCGAACGTCAAATTGAAACGGTCAAGGTCCAGATTGGACGCGCTCTCTGTACCGCGGCCGCTGACTCGCCACCACCAGTCAGATTCGATTTGGCCTGTACCCGGCCCGAGTGCCTTTTTCTAGACTTTTGCCATCCGGACTTGGAGCCAGGCCATCTCCTCGAATTGCCAGGACTTCGAAAGAAAGACTCAGTGAAGTTCTCTCTTGAAGGTGTGTCCAGGCTGAAAGACATTCCTGACGGTGTGAAGCTGACGGACATGCAA
>JAEURO010000181.1 GCA_016788345.1 Chthonomonadaceae bacterium | reverse complement strand
CTGAAGTCCTCAAAAACTTGACGGAGGACCAAGTCGAAGCGCTGTCGCTCGAAATCGCACGGCTTGAAAAGATCTCCCCGAGTGTCCGTAGCACAGTCATCGGTGAATTCCATGAAATGGCGCAAGCCCAGGAGTTCATGGCTGAAGGCGGGGTCGAGAACGCGAAGCAAGTCTTGGAAAAAGCGTTCGGCGAAGAAAAGGCCGAGCTCTTGATGCGAAAGGTCGTAAACGCCATGCAGATTGTTCCGTTCGACTTTCTCAAGCGTGCCGACCCTCAGCAGCTCTTGACGTTCATCCAAAGTGAGCACCCACAGACAATCGCCGTGATCTTGAGCTACATGCCTCTTAACCAGGCGGGCATGATCATGACAAAGTTACCAACAGAGCTTCGCGGGGAAGTCGCTGAAAGGATCGCCGTCATGGAACAGACGCCGCCCGAGGTCATTCGAAAAGTCGAGTCCGTCCTTGAGAAGAAAATGTCGAGCGTCATCAACCAGGAGATCCAAAAGGCAGGCGGCCCCAAGGTCTTGGTCGACCTGCTCAACCGGGTAGACCGCTCAACAGAGAGGCTGATTCTCGACCAACTTTCAGAAAACAACCCAGAAATGGCCGACACGGTCAAGAACATGATGTTCGTGTTCGAAGACATCGTAGGACTCGATGACCGGGCGATCCAGGCTGTGCTCAAAGATGTCGATGTCAAAGAGCTTGCCACCGCGCTCAAGGGAGTGAGCAAAGAAGTCCAGGACAAAATCTTCGGCAACATGTCGGAACGTGCGGTGAACATGCTGCAAGAAGACATGGAGTTTATGGGGCCCGTCAAGCTCAAGACCGTGGAAGAGTCACAGCAAAAAGTCGTCGCGACGATCAGGCGGCTAGAAGAGTCTGGCGAAATCACGATCGGCCGAGGAGAAGACGACGTCCTTGTCTAAGAACATTGCCCCAGCTGGCAAGAAGGTCAGCGGCTTTTCCGAGGTGCTCCAAACAGTCACCGTGCCGGTCACCAAAAAGGGTGGGTCGGCAAGGATTCAGTCTGGTTTGCAGGCCATGTTCGACCGAGCCAAGGAGGAAGGGTTCGCCGAGGGAAGGGCCGAAGGTTATCAAGATGGGCTTATCGCGGGCCGGAACCAAGGAAGACTTGAGTTTGAATCAAAACATGGACAAGAGATCCAGGATTTTCGCATGGCACTAGAGGGAATAGTTCTAAGATGTGAAAACGCTTTGCACGGGTGTTTTGAACAAGTCGATGACAAGCTTACGACGGTCGCCATCGATGTCGCAAGGCGGGCTATCAATCAAGAGTTGTCCTTGTCAAGGTCGTCCGTTGTCGACATCTGTCGTGCAGCGATGGGTGAAGTCCGGCGTGGTCACGTCACACTGAGGGTCAATCCGTTTGACGTTGACGTTCTGCAAGCGCGGATGCATGAAATTAAAGCTGGATTGTCGGGTTCGGGCCAAATCGAGGTTGTTTCCGATCCGGCGGTGTTGACAGGGTGTGTCATTGAGCATTCTGCAGGTGTGATCGACGCTCAAGTCGACACTTACCTCGAACGGTTGCAAAAGGAGGCGGCATGACGGCGACATTTACAAAGCTGACGGAAGCCCTCGAAGCGACTTCACGTTTGGAAGTTCTGGGCAGAGTGGAGCAAGTCGTTGGGCTCGTTCTCGAAAGTGACGGCCCTCATGTAAGGATTGGCGATGTCTGCTCGGTTGAGAACTCCCAGAATGACATGGTTCCGTGCGAAGTGGTCGGTTTTCGTGGCGACCGAGTGCTCCTTATGCCGCTCGGGGAGATGACCGGAGTCCGAGCTGGCTGCACCGTCCGGTCTAGTGGTGCATGCCTTGGAGTCCCGGTTGGGACCGAACTGTTCGGCCGGGTGTTGAACGGGCTCGGTGAACCCATCGACGGCTTTGGGCCAATTGAGACGAAGCGCACGTATCCCAACTTGGCGTCGCCCCCGAACGCACTTGAGCGACAAATGGTGTCAGAGACATTTCTGACCGGAGTCCGTGCCATCGACACTCTCAACACCATGGGCGTCGGTCAACGCATGGGAGTGTTTGCCGGCTCAGGCGTGGGCAAAAGCACCCTGCTCGGCATGATCGCCCGACAAGGGCAAGCCGATGTGAACGTCATCGCCCTGATCGGGGAACGTGGCCGGGAAGTGCGAGAGTTCATCGCCAATGACCTCGGCGAAACTGGCATGAAAAAGAGCATCGTCGTCTGCGCGACGAGCGACGAACCTGCCCTTGTTAGGATTAAGGCTAGCCTTGCCGCCACAGCCATCGCAGAATATTTCCGCGACCAGGGGGCGAACGTGCTTCTCATGATGGACTCTGTCACTCGCTTTGCCATGGCACAAAGAGAAGTTGGTTTGGCTGTTGGAGAACCTCCGAGCACCAAAGGCTACACCCCGAGCGTCTTCGCATTGCTCCCCAAACTCTTAGAAAGGGCTGGGTGTGGGGCCAGAGGCGCGATCACTGCCGTCTACACGGTCCTAGTCGACGGAGACGATACAAACGAACCGATCGCCGACGCCACAAGGTCAATCTTGGACGGGCACATTGTCCTAGATCGAAAGTTGACGAGCAAAGGGCATTACCCGCCGATAAACATTCTAAATAGCCTGAGCAGAGTGATGCCCTTTGTCACCTCGGACAAGCACGTACAAGTTGCCAACCGGCTCAGAGAGTTGATTGCGGCCCACGAGGATGTAGAAGACCTTCTCAGTGTTGGAGCCTATAAAGAAGGTTCCAAGCCAGTGGCTGACCGTGCGATCGCCCAGTGGGAAAGGATCAACACATTGCTCAGGCAAGACCGCCAAGAATTGGTCGACTTTCACTCGGCAATGGCCCTGATGGAGGATATTGTCCATGGCTAAATTTAAGTTCAAATTACAAAAATTTCTAGAGTATCGAGAGTGGCAGGTCGACAGGGCCAAGCATGAGTTTAGCCAAGCGATGGCCAGGCAACTGGAAGTCGTGCACGAGATCGGCCAGCATGCCCTTCGCTTCGAGCGCGCCTTACAGGGCCAACCCTCTGACGTGCCAAATCGATTGGCCCTAGAGACCTACCTGGGCCGGCTCAGCGAGGAGCGGCGCGACATGGACACCCTACTTGGGATTTTGACGGATGAGACCAACGCAGCAAAGGAGCGATGGCTCTTGGCCAAGCGAGACTTTCAGGCTGTAGAAAAGCTCCGAGACGGCGCCCGCGACGAATGGGAGCTTGATCAAGTGCGGCGAGAGCAAGCAGAACTCGATGAGTGGGCCGTGACAAGGAGGGCAGCTTGACGGTAGGGCCGAGAGGGTACGAGGGGGTGCTTCAACGAGTCCGACAACTTCAGTCGAGGATTGAGTCGCTCATCCCAGATCCGGTCGCAAAACCCAACCTTGACGCTCCTATGCCCCAGCCGACACCACTTTCAGGCCAGATTGGTAGGCAGGACGGCAATGCTCCCCTCGATCCTTTTGGTTCTGGCGCGTCAGTGCCTGGATTCCCGAGCCAGACAGCTGTCTCTGGGTTGATCGAGAAGGCCGCCGCGGCATTCGGAATTGATAAAACGCTTTTTGATTCGCTTGTCCAAGCCGAGAGCGATTACAACCCAGGTTGTGTGTCGAACAAAGGGGCCATGGGGTTGACTCAACTTATGCCTGGAACCGCAAGGAGCCTTGGTGTGAACGATCCTATGGATCCTGAACAAAACCTGATGGGAGGAGCCAAATATTTGGCAGGACTTCTTAAGAGGTTTGAGGGCAACGAACGATTGGCTCTGGCCGCCTATAACGCGGGCCCGGGCGCTGTAGCAAAGTACGGTGGCGTGCCGCCCTACCAAGAGACGCAACGGTACGTTGAGAAAATCATGTCCCGGGTTGCAAAGCTTAGGGGGCAACCGTGAAGAAAATCATCCTTATCGTACTCCCTTTACTCATTCTTGGTGGAGGTTTTTTCGCGCTGGCCAAGATTGGCATCATCAATGTTCCGGGCCTGTCGCCTAAGAAAGGGGACAAGAACGCCAAGGCCGATAAAAAAGTGGAAGAAAAGAAAGAAGAGACTCCACCGGTCGCTCCCAAAACTCCTCCAAAAGTGGAATCTGTCAAACCTCGGCCAGAACCGGAGACTGACGCTAAGAAGGGTGCAAAAAAGATCGCCCAGCTTTGGAACAGTGTTCCTTCAGAGAAGCTGGTAGCCCTGGCCACAGAGTTTAAAGATCCAGAACTGGCAGAGATTTTGGTTGAAATGGATCCTGAAAAAGTGGCGGAGCTGCTGGCCCAGCTCGAAACCAAGAGATCTGCCACTTTGAGCAAGGAGCTCAAAAAAGTCGCGTCGCTAGTGTCTGTCCTGAAGTGAGACGAGGCGGGACTCAGACGTATTCGCAGCGTTCGACAGGGTACGATTTCCCGTCTGACCGGGCGTAGCTCAGTGGATAGAGCACCAGTCTTCGGAACTGGGTGTCGGGGGTTCGAATCCCTCCGCCCGGGCCAGCTTCATGGCCTAGGGATCCCCGTATCTCTCAGGGTTAGCCATAATAAGCCAAGCACTGCCCAATCGTCTAACGGTAGGACACCGGTTTCTGGTACCGATAGTTGGGGTTCGAATCCCTGTTGGGCAGCCACTAAATGGGACTTCGATCCCGGCAAATACCACAGAGAAACATGTATTGCCTAGCGATCAGGCTAGCGGAACTTTGCAATGCCGCTGGTTCGGCATAGGGCATGGTCAGGGCACTGACGCGACGACCTTGGTCATTGAGTCCAAAACAGATCCAGGCCCTGCTGGCCGCCGGTGCCGACACACGACTGGCCGACCGCAGCGGGCGCACGCCGCTGCAGCTGGCCCGCGAGCGAGGCTACGGCGCCATGGTCGAGGC
>JAEURO010000180.1 GCA_016788345.1 Chthonomonadaceae bacterium | reverse complement strand
CGTGGTGGCAGTCAAGCTAGTTGCGGCCGGACTTAGTCATTCGATCGCCGTATTGGCCGAATCCCTGCAGTCCCTTCTGGACATCGCCCTGTCACTGGCCTCCTTTTGGGCGATCAAGGTTGCAGCCAAGCCGCCTGACAAAAGCCATCCCTATGGGCACGGAAAGGCCGAAGTCCTTCTCAGCGCGTTTCAAATGATCCTGGTTATCGTTACCGCGGGAGTCATCGCTTGGCAAGCGGCGATGCATCTACACGACCCAAGTCCAATAAGCCCAGGCTGGGGCGTCGGTGCCATGTTGTTCGCCATAGTCACGAACACTGGAGTGATCTTGTTTTTGAGGCGCCAGAGCAGGATCACAAGTTCACCTGCCCTTGCTGGAGAGGCCGAGCATCTCCGTGGTGACACCATCGCTAGTCTGGGCGTCATAGCAGGGCTGGTTGCCTACCAAGCCACCGGAATTAAACAGATCGACCCCATCGTAGCGATTGCCTTCACACTAGTTGGAACCTATTTCGCGGTCCGGCAACTGGGAAGATTGCTCCACCCTCTCATGGATGGCTCATTGCCGGCCGAAGAGATTTCAGAAATCGAACGTGTCGTCAGCAACCACCCTGAGACACGCGGGTTTCACAATGTCAGAACCAGCCAAACAGGGTCGCTGCGAGTCGTCGGACTCCACGTCTTGCTCGATGACCACCTAACGTTTGTGCAGGCACATGAGATCGCAGAGGACATGGAGTCGGAGCTGAGTCAGGCACTTGGCGGTGCGTTGGTTACGATCCACTATGAGCCACACGAAGCCGAAGTTGCCCATAGGTCGGCCGCACACGGAGAGAACTCAACGCAGCCGGACAAAGAACCATAGGGTCATTACGAGTCCATAAATGACGACAATAGACCGGAGCCGGTCTGGCGACACGCGCAGCGAAAACCTTGCGGCAACATAGCCTCCCACAACTGCCCCGAACATCAGGGCCAGGCACGGAAGCAAGAGGACTAGCCCCTTGGCCAAAAACCATGACATCGCGACGACATTTATTAAGACTGCCAGAGGGTTCTTTAAGGCGTTCAAGTCGTGCAAGTCGCCCTCGACGAAGAGGGACATAGCCGCCAACATCATAATTCCCATTCCAGCTCCAAAGTAGCCACCATAAACGCTGATGAGAAACTGGAACCCCCACCCGCACCAGGGCGGGATGGCAACGGTCCTCTTGAGAATCCAGGACTTAATCTTGGACTGGGCTGCCAGGACACAGGTGGCAAGCAAAATGAGAAATGGAATGACGATTCGAAACGTACTGGCTGGCGTTTGAACCAAGAGATAAGCTCCAAGCGTTGCGCCCAGAACCGTCGCCGCGGCCAATGAGACCAGGTGGGACTTGATCGCGCCAAGCCGTTCCTTGTATCCGAACGCACTAGACAGAGAGCCGGGCCATAGAGCCATTGAGTTCGTCGCGTTGGCCTGCAGGTCTCCGATGCCTAAGCCGATCAAAACCGGAAACGAGACAAGTGTTCCGCCACCAGCAAAGGAATTGACCCCCGAAGCAAAAAATCCAGCCAAGGCGAGCAAGATCAGACCCAAGGGCGTATCTGCGGTCACTTGCGGCATCTGCGCAGGGTTTACCCTGTCTTCGAGTATCGGACAAGACCGGTTGACCGGGTCCCTTCCCACTCGTCACCTGGAGGTCCAATCAAAGTAGCGTCTTGAAATGACGTCAGCGCCGACTCCAATCGGTAGCTGGGCACCGATAAGTCACTGGCCAAGGTGCAGTCAAAGGAACCCGAAATTGTAAGACTTTTGAGAGGGCTTCCAAATTTGTTAGTCCATCCAGACCGGAAGGCTGTGAAGATTGAATTTTGGACCTGTCCTCCGGGGTGCTTCCAAACGACCTTAATTTTTCCGGTCGAATCGAATTGGTCGAACGCTCCACAGGGATTTTGGTCGTCCAGGCATTCATAATCCAAATTCCTCGTTCCCTTGAATTTTGCGGTCACATGGTCTAGCCGGACAGGCCCGCTAGAAAGCGCCCTGGCGGAGGCTATCCTTAAGCGGAGACCCTCGACAGGGAGGAATCGACCCTGTAGTCTGCACTCATTTGCATAGAAAGCGTGGCCAGGCACATTTTCGGAGTCCGCTCCACGAAGGTTCGCAACCGCCGCCCCTATCGTCACTGACAGATTGACTTGGCCAGAAGCCATGACTCCAATGCGGTACCCACTTAACTTGTCGATTTTCAGTTGAGAGTTGTGACCGGGATCGCCGTTGGCACTGGGCAACAACAAGGCGCAAGAATCTCCCTCATAAGACCCGACATCGATTCGGACGCTTCCCATCGCGACGATAAAGGCCCTGGCGCAATCATGGTGAGAGAACGAGATGTCTAACTTTGGAAAACGACCCCCGTCGAAGAGACTCCCGAGCCCAGGGTCATTAGGCGATAGATACTGCTCCATCCCTTGACGTTGGCCGCCCCCCAGATTGAGCCGGCCATCTATGACAACAATGGCTGGGCGGGACGGATTGTTGTCCACCAGGAGCAGATGGGCCATGTCGGTGTCCCCATCAATGAGCAAAGGCAGAGGTTCCCGCGTCCTATCTAAGACCCGCAGGCTTTGTCCTAAAGAAATTACAGGCAGGAGCAAGGGAACGATGACCGCCAAATGGCGCATATTCATGTTTGACGTTCGAAGAGGCCTTGATGACTTGTCGCTTGGGCCACCTAGTCCTGCCGCCGGGCTCCTCTTTTTTTGGACGTGAAAGAATTGACAATGGTGGACACTGAAGGTCTCACCAGGCTCATTGGCGCCCCGGAGAGGAGTCGAACCTCCGACAAACGGCTTAGAAGGCCGCTGCTCTATCCACTGAGCTACCGGGGCGCGCCGTCGTGATTGTACTTGGCGAACGATATGAGGGCCTACCTTCAGGACGTTGATTTCGACGACTTAAAGAGGCCGCTCGAAACTACGAAGCCAATCATCGACAATCCGGCAAAACCAAGAGGCGCGGCTAGGGGTTCGTCCAATTCGACCTCTACTTTCTCACCGTCTGCGTCCGGCTTGGCGTAATAGACCTTTTTGTCTGGAAAGAGAAACTTTTCAAACTTCTCTGGCTCGAACTTCGTGTGGAAATATAACCCAACGATACTGACGACGAGTCCGGCAAAGAACAACACCGCCGAGACTGTCCGACAAGCTTTGTTCTTGAAAAGTGCCAAGGCGCACGCCCCGGCTGCAACGGCCGAATATATGACAGGCACCATGCCTTGCCACATGTCCTTGACGACATAACGGTGCTCGAACCTCACGTCGAAAAGAAGGGTCAAGAATCCCAGACCCAAGATCCCGAGGAAAACCCGCTCACGTACCATGTCTGACAGTCTTACCTTGTTTTTTCCAAACCAATTCCAGAAGTCAAGGGCCGCTACCCAGGGATCAAGGTCAGGACAGACACTTCCGCAGGGCAGAAAAGCCTTGCCGGAGGGCCCGTGGTCCCGATCCCTCTTGACACATACAGCGGCACCGGAGTTTGGGAATAGAACCCCGAGAGGTACTTGCTGCCAAGCTTAGACGTCGCAGGGGCCCAACCCCATGGCATGATGAACTGCCCACCGTGAGAATGTCCGCTCAGCATCAACTCTGGCCCAAAGGGCAAGGTGTCTACCATATCTGGCTCATGCCAGATGACGACGATCGGCAAAGATGGATCGCAATCGAAAATCGCACCGTAGGGATCTGCCCTTCCCGCAATTTCGGAATCCACTCCAACCCAGTTCACACCATCGATGACTGCACTTTCGTTTGACAATAGCTTGACTCCGAGGTTCTCAAACACGGGCTTGAGCCATTGTGCATCGCCAGCAAAGTAGTCGTGGTTTCCGGGAACGGCAAGAACCGGGCAATCAGCCTTGCGCAGACCCGAGAATGCCTCCGAAACCATGTCTAGGACCCCTTTTTTCCAGTAGGCGATGGTGTCTCCGGGGATGACGATTAGGTCTGGATGTTCAGCCAGGGCCAACTCGACGGCCCGCTTAGTCATCAACACACTCTTCTCGTCGCGGACGTGGGCGTCGGCGAGGAGCACGACTTTGTATCCAGACAATCTCTCTGGCCATCGACGGATCCGCAGGCGGCGGCGCTCCGTTTTCAGCTTGTCAGTTTCATACAAAGCTCCATATAGGAGTGCCCCGGCCCCGATCGCAGCCATGGCATAAAGAAAACGGTCCAACCTTAGTCCCACAGAGGAAGTGTATCTGCAAGTGTTGGTGTCCATACTTTCCTGGGACTTGAGCCCGCGTACACATGGAGAACGTCAGCATCCACGAGACCGCCATCGTCGATGATGGAGCCCAGCTTGGTGAGGGGACCAAAGTCTGGCACTTTTCGCACGTCTATCCGAGGGCCGCAGTTGGAAAGAACTGCGTTTTGGGGCAGAACGTTGTTGTCATGAACAATGTGACAATTGGAAACAACTGTAAGATCCAGAACAACGTTTCCGTGTATGAGGGCGTGATCCTTGAAGACTTCGTCTTTTGCGGACCAAGCATGGTGTTCACCAACGTCTTGACCCCGAGGTGTGAGTTCCCGCGTGCCACATCTGAGCACTATCAGAGGACGTTAGTCAAGCGGGGTGCCTCCATTGGAGCCAACGCTACAATCGTGTGCGGTGTGACGCTTGGAGAAAGGTGCCTCATAGGGGCTGGAGCCGTCGTCACGAAGGACGTTCCCCCATACGCTCTGATGCTGGGAGTACCCGCCAAGCAAGCCGGGTGGGCATGTGCAGATGGTTCACCAGTTTTTTTTGAGGAGCTTCAGACACCAACCGGGGTCAGTGCCATGCTCGATCGGTGTGGCCAGCACGGGCAAGACCTTCTGACCTATCTTGAG
>JAEURO010000017.1 GCA_016788345.1 Chthonomonadaceae bacterium | reverse complement strand
TTTTTTGGCGGGCTCCACTTCTGGTGGCCAAAGATGTTTGGCGTCATGTACTCAGAGTTCTGGGGCAAGTTGACTGCTATCGTCATTTTTGTAGGGTTCAACTTCACGTTCTTCCCACAGTTCATCTTGGGTTACCTTGGAATGCCGCGACGGTACCATTACTATTACTTTGCTCCCGAGTGGCAGCTCTATAACGTCCTTTCGACTGCTGGGGCGACGGTTTTAGGTATCGGCTATCTCATGCCGGTGTTTTATCTGACCCATTCGCTCCTCAAAGGGAAACCCTGTGGACGAAATCCATGGGGCGCAAAGGGACTTGAGTGGGAGAAGGCAGAGTCGCCACCCGACACTCACAATTTCCACGAGAAGATCATCGTCACCGAACCGCCGTACAACTACGACGCGATCGAAGACACCAATGAGTTCAGAAAGCGATGGGGTGCTGAACCAATCACTTATGACGAGGAAAAGGTCTGATGGCAGCAAACACGACAGTCGACCCGAATGCTCCGGTCGTATACGAACAGTACGAGGACATAGATCAACAGCAAGAAACCTACATTGTGGGGATGTGGGCGTTCCTCGTGACCGAGGTCATGATGTTCGGCGCCTTGTTCCTCATCTATGCTCTATATCGATGGAAGTTCCACGGTGAATTCTTCATTTATCACGAAGAGTTGAGCTGGCAATGGGGCGGCCTCAATACGATGAACCTTTTGCTCAGCTCGTTCTTTATGGCGAAGGCCGTACAGGCGGCTCAGCTCAAAAAAACGAAAGTCCAGATGGCATTCTTAGGGCTGACCATTGTTTGCGCCTTGATCTTTTTAGGTATCAAAGCCATCGAGTGGATCCCTAAGTTCCAGCACAACCTCGTTCCGACTGACTCCTTCCACTGGCCGCCGCACGAACCGCACGGATCTGGTGGAGGGAGCCCGGAACATGCCCGCGTTTTCTATTCCTTGTACTTCATCATGACCGGATTGCACGGTGTACACGTCCTTTTGGGCGCGCTCGTCATCGGCATCTTGATGTTCTTGATAAAGACTAAGAACAAGGTGATCACAGACTACATTCCGACAGAAATGGTTGGCCTCTATTGGCACTTTGTCGATCTTGTCTGGATCTTCCTCTACCCACTCTTCTATCTCATCCCCAAGTAGTAAAGACATGGCAGACAGTACACACGAATCAGGGCACAGCCACCATATCGTCTCCAACAAGGTTCTCAATTGGACGTTCCTCCAATTGTTCATTGCGATGTTGGCTACGATAGCGGCCGCACGGCTACCCTTTGACGGGCCCAAATTCTTCCCGGGAATGACAGGCTTCTTCAACCAGTTTCAAAACATGTGGTGGTTGACCAATTTGATCGCACTAGGGATCGCCATATTCAAGGCCGTCCAAGTCATCAAGTACTTTATGGGAGTGAAGTATGCGAGCAACCTTGCAAAGCTCTATTGTGTCGGCGGGTTCTTCGGATTCAGCATGTTGTTCATCTTGTTCTGGGACTACGTCGGAAGGCCATATGAGCCCGTCCAGGGATGGGAAAGGATGCCCGAAACGGCGTTCCCAAGGGACAGGATTGAGGTCAAAGAGGAACCAGCCGGGCATGCTTCAGAGACCCCGGTGGGCGAGAGCTCACATTAGTGGTGCGAATGACTGTGGGCATAGTGTTCGGCTAGCTCGTCGCCGCCAAAGTCTTCGTTTGTATCGCGCCATACAGTATGGATGTGGTTGCCATCTTCCTGCGTGTTGTCGTACTCGATGACAAAGTCCTCACCTTGGATCCTGTAGTAGTGTCGCCCACTTATGCTCACTTGGCCCGACCACGCGAACACAACAGAACGATAATCGATCTTCTCTAATCGTCGCTGTTTCTCATCCTTAATCTGGACGTCGGCATGGGCGGCAATAAGCCTCTTTAGTTTCAGTTGTTGAATTTTGGACATCTTGGTGAAAGCCAATCCTACATGGCGTTCGATCGCTGCCCGTCTAACTGTGGAAGTCACGATGTCCGAGGGAGCCATGTTGCTTAAGATCACTTCGTGCAGCTCAGCTTCGGAGAGGGACGACACAAACTCCAGTGCCAAGTCTCGCGTTTGAATCAGGGGGCGGGTTCCTTTCTTTGAGCCTGTCTTGACGTCTGCGGGGTTGCTGCCCAAAAACTGCGGAGTGCTTGCAACGATCCGTCCGTCGTGGATGACAAATGTCAGGGAGACATGGTGCCCTTCGTAGCGCCAGGCCCAGGTCTGGTCCGCCCCTGGCAGGCCAAAGAACGCGAACCAATACTTCTTGGAGTCTCGTGCGGGGTTGTTCTCTAGCTCTCGAAGCACTTGCTCCAATGACCTGATCGTCTCAACTTTGGTGAACCCTTGCGCGCTCAGAGAGGCTTTCAAAAGTCGCTCGCCTGCTCTCTGCGTCACTTCATCCATTTCTGCCCAAGACACGCCCTTGCGATCCATCGGCACATAGTTCCACTTGAATCGCTCATCTGATGTCTTGGACAAGATTGCTTTCTCCCTAAGTCCTGGTTCCAGCGTATCTACGAAGTCTTTGGCGGCGCTTTCGATGTCCAGGGCAGGCGCATTTATCGGAGCCATGGCCATGAGGGCTATCAATGCCACGAAGGACTTCACACCTCATTCTAACGTATCTTTGTCCCAGGGTGAGCCGTCCTAGCTATGAGGGATTATCGTACATGGGAAGTACATTTTTTGACGCGGCCAGGCAGGGACTGCAAGGGCTACTTGAGCTAATCGTAAAATTGGGGCTGCCCATAGCGATCGTGTCGGGGTTGGTCTGGGCAGCAGCGATCGTGCGGCACAAGTGTGATTCTGCTGATCCCGACCAGTATCGCCATAATGTAAAGCTCGGCTTCAGCTACGTCGCTCTAGCTTTTCTCATGGTCGCGCTTTGGTCTGGGTTGAAGGCGGCCAACCCTCGGGCACGGGAAGCTCTTGCCTGGAAGGACTCCGCGCAAGCGAGCGACAATCCCAAGCCCGAAGCCCCTCCAATCATCCAGCCAGGCCCTGTGATTGCTAAGATTTTTCCCAAGACCTATACTCGTAGCCTGGTTTTGCCTCCCGAATTTTTGTCGCGCCTTGGTACAGACGGAGTCGCGGCCCTGGCCCCATACCTGTCTGACCCATCAGCTGAAAACGTCACGAAGCTGAGCGATTCTTTTCGGCGAAACGGGACAGACGTGACTTTTACGCGAGAACTCACCCGCGATGACGAAGTACCGCTTGCGTTCGACCGTGCCCAGGTTGTCCTCACGGTGCACCGCTTACAAGGCGACGCTTTTGAGACCGCGTTTGTCGCTCGATATGACTTTTCGAACCCGACACAAGAAACCGTGAAGACCCGGTTCCTCTTTGCTTTGCCGCAGGCAGGGACGACCGTACGCGACCTGTCGGTCAAGGTTGGAGACAACGAGTCGGCTGAGCCCGAGGGTCCCACTACGTTTGCTTGGAAGGGAACTCTAGGCCCTCAAGAGAAGCGGACTGCGACGGTCACATATTCGGCATTAGGCGGCAGGAACTGGTCATACGACCTAGGGTCGTCGAGGCGGACGGTCAAGGAGTTTTCGCTGACCGTGACTTCAGATGGTCCGGTCAAGTTTCAGCGAATGAGCCTTCTCCCCAGTTCCCGCGCCACTGGTCGATATGAATGGCTTTTATCGAATGTGGTCACATCTCAACAGGTCGGCCTACAATTCGAGCCTGACTCTCGAGAGCGTGACGGGCTCTTGCAGGCTATGTCACTCTTGCCCGTCGCATTGGCACTCGTCGTTGTGGGAGTCTTCGTTTTCGGCTTTTTGACTGGATCTCCCGTCGGTCCAGGGCCGCTTTTGTTAGCATTGGCGGCGTCCACATTTGGATTTGGCGCAACGGTCGTTCTCGCGGACTACGCACCACCTGTCGTGGCTTTCCTCGTTGGGCCACTTCTAAGCAGCGTGTTAATTGGCCGGGGCTTGGGGTGGCGCGCCGTGCCTGTGCTGCTCCCGCTTGCCCTTCTTCCTGCCACAGCGCTGAGCCCAACACATACTGGGCTCTGGGTGCTCGCTATCGCGGTCGCTGAGATCTTTGCGATCACGAGTTTGGCCGGGCGTCAGGCACATCACGCGACCTAACGTCTGGCCTAAAAAGGAAACAGGCCAACTTGGCAAGTTGGCCTTGTAGATCGGTGAGAGGGCTTGCGCCCGGTCGGTCACTCTTCGTTGTTCCCGATAGTCCCGTCTTTGTTCAGGTCTTTTCCAGTGACGTCTTCGGCTTTTTCGACCACGGCGTGCATGGCATCGGTAGCTTTGTCCTTAAGGTTGCTAGCCATGTCGCCAAGCTTGTCCATAAATCCGCCACCAACTTCCTTGGCTTTTTCGACCGCGTCGCCAGCTTTGTCCATGACGGCGTCTTTAACGTCGCCAGCCTTTTCAGCAAGAGATTCTTCGTTCATGTTGATATCCACGCCGCTAGCGCGGCACGTTCATCTTACCAGTAACTCGGCCCAATCCCGACCTAGTTTTAACACCTGCTTATGGATCAAGTCGCGAGGCTCGGACGTCTTATCAGGTACAAGAGAATGTCATTGATCCACGACGGACTCCCCCAGCTCTTGGACATCCTTCCCCCTGTCGTCCGCGAGCGACTCCTTTCTAGCCCCGATCTCGGCACCCTCGTGGAGGTCGTGCTTGACTATGGCCGCCCTGCCGAAGCTCGTTACAAAGACCTTTTTGAGCGATGGGACAATGTGGTTGTCTCAGAGCACGACATTGAACACGTCGTCAAATCGATTGGCGAGTTTGGCGAAGACAACAGGGCCGGGATTGAACGGACTCTGCATAGAATCAGCGCGATTAGAAACCGTCAAGGCAAAGTCATTGGATTGACCTGCCGAATCGGGCGCGCATTGGAGGGGACCATCGACATCATCGACGACATCGTCCGGTCGGGCAAGTCAATATTGATCCTGGGTAGGCCCGGGGTTGGCAAGACGACAAAACTCCGAGAGGTCGCCAGGGTCTTGGCGGACGAGGTGCAGAGGCGGGTCGTCATTGTGGACACGAGCAACGAGATCGGTGGAGACGGCGATGTCCCACATCCGGCTGTCGGATCTGCCCGAAGGATGCAAGTTCGGAATCCTAGTTTCCAGCATTCGGTAATGATTGAGGCGGTAGAGAACCATATGCCCGAAGTCATCGTCATTGACGAGATCGGCAACTTGGCAGAAGCCGAGGCGGCGAGGACGATCGCAGAGCGGGGTGTCCAACTTATTGGTACAGCTCACGGGCAGACTCTGGAGAACCTCATGCTGAACCCGTCGCTCTGCGATCTGGTAGGCGGTATTCAGGCTGTGACCTTGTCAGACGACGAGGCCCGCCGACGTGGCACACAAAAAACCGTGCTAGAGCGCAAGGCCCCGCCGACTTTCGACGTTGTCATCGAACTTGTCGACTACGATAAGCTTGCCGTGCACCACGATGTCATGAAGACTGTCGACCTGATGCTGCGCGGGATCCAGCCCCGTCCAGAAGTCCGGGTCAGAACGACGGCTGGGGTCGTGGAGGTCGTCCAGCACGAAGAGACGCAGGGGCTCGACGATCCAGGGTTCAACGAGCGTGTCCCGGCCATGGCCCCACGCGACGTGCCAGCTCAAACGGTTTATCCTAAACGGACAGACCGGGTCGATCCCAAACACAAAACACCAGACGTACTCAGAATTTATCCCTATGGGATCGCAAGGACGCGGCTGGAACGCGCGATCCGTGAAAGCAAGTCACCGGCTGTGATCACTAATGACATCCACCAAGCCGACGCGGTTATCGCGATCCGTTCGGTTTCACAGCAGAGGCCGCCTAAGCTGCGTGAGCCTGCTCGGCCCCTGCCCACCGTGGTCGTCAAGTCGAACACATTTTCACAGATTTCTCAGGCCCTCCTTGATTTGGTAAGAGGGGGTGGAAAGGACACAGACACGGAGGAGTCAGCGATCAAGGAGGCCCACGATGCTGTTGTAACCGTGCTTCACACTGGCCGGGCAATCGAGCTTTCTCCGCAAAATGCGAGGATCAGGAAGATCCAGCACCAACTTATTGAATCTAAAAGGCTGGCAAGCGAAAGTGTGGGCATCGACCCCCAACGCCGCTTGCGCGTGTTACCAGTTCGACTCGCCTAGGTCATAATGGCCCTTATGGCCACTTGGAAGCCCTTGCGCACATATGAAGGAGACAACCTTCGCGCACTAATGATGCCGATCGGTGGAATTGGTACTGGCTTCTTTGGTCTTGATGGGCGTGGAAGGTTGACGGATTGGCAACTTATGAGCAGGCCGAACATCGGTTGGAGGCCGATGTATGCCCACCTGGCCCTCTGGTGCAAGTCAAATGGAGAAGCGGCAAAACTACGGATCCTCGAGTCTGACCTCATAGATGGCCGTCAAGGAGGTAGCGGGCAACCTGAAATTCTAGCGGGAGTTCCGCGGTTCCATAGGGCGAAGTTTGAGGCCGCGTACCCTTTTGGAAAGATTTCATTGAGCGACCCCTCGACTCCCGTTGATGTGGCGATCGAAGCGTTCAACCCATTGATCCCAGGGAACACTGCAGACTCGTCATTGCCGTTTGGCCTCTTGACGGTGACACTTACAAATAAAACGGACAAGAATCTGGACATCTCTCTCTCCTTCTTGGGCACGAACTTCGTCGGATGCGACGGGGTCACTTTTGACCTCAAAGACAACATCACTGAAGACTTCGACTTGCCAGGCTGGCGAGGGATGAAGTGGTGGAAAACGAGGGAGGAAAGGAACCACCGTTCGGGGACGATGTGTGTTCTCTGCGACGATCCCAAAACCCAGGTCGCACGTCGATGGGCGTTTGCAGACCGGCCATGGAACGGCGAATTTTTGGGGATCATAGACGAACTCATGGAGAAGGGTTTCATCAAGGACCTCGAACCAGACACCGCGTGTCCACCAAGCCCAAAGGACACCTGGGACAGCTCTATCCATTCCTTGGCCATGCTTGGCCCGCGAAAATCTCACCGGGTCAGGTTTCTTGTCACATGGCACTTCCCTTGGCGCAATATGCGCGAGTTTGGTTGGGGACTTGTCGAAGGCGACGGCCTGTTGAAAAACCACTACGCCTTGGCTTTTAAGGACGCTGAAGACGTCGCCAGCAAGGTCGCACCAGAACTTGAAAGGCTGCAGAATGAAACCGCTAGGTTCACAAACTCCGTTGTAGACCGGGATGTGCCACTGGCCTTGAAGGAGGCGGCACTATTCAATTTGGCCGTCCTCAACTCGCACACCTGCTTTCGTGTCGAGAACGGCACATTTGCCGCGAGCGAAGGGTGCGGGGACCGGAATGGGTGCTGTGACGGGTCGTGCACCCATGTTTGGAACTACGAGGAGGCGACAGTCAACCTTTTTCCGGATTTGCACCGAAGCATGATAGAGAGCCACATGGACCACGGTGTGATGGAGAACGGTGCTGAAAGGTTCCGCATTTCAATTCCGCTTGTTGATCAGAAGTGGGGCGCAGCGGCTGCAGACGGGCAAATGGGCTTGATTGTCCGAATCTATGAGCAGTATCTCAAGGACAAAGACTTGGAGTGGCTCAAAAGGAGCTACTTAAAAGCCAAAAAAATGCTCGTTTATGCTTGGGTCAAAGGGGGCTGGGACGCCGACAAAGACGGAGTGATGGAGGGGTGCCAGCACAACACCTATGATGTGGAGTTTTTTGGCCCCAACCCGATGTGCACGAGCTACTATCATGCGGCGATGGCGGCCACCGCCGCAATGGCAAGGCTTTGTGGGGAGCCAGACTTTGCCATAGAGCTCGACAATCTCAGGGCTAGAGGCAGAGAATGGGTCGACAACAACCTCTTCAATGGCGAGTACTACGAACAAAGATTCCAAAAGATGGATGGCGAACCAGCCGCGCACAGCACCCTCGGGCATGAGTGGGACAAAGCGGATCCACCGTTCCAGATCGGTCGCGGCTGTCTTGTCGACCAACTCGTGGGCCAGTACAAGGCGAACCGGGTTGGCTTGGGCGTCCTGTTTGACGAATACCACGTGCGAAGGGCGGTCAAATCTGTTTACAAGTACAACTTCAAGCCGCACTTCCGTGACCACTATAACAATATGCGGACATTCGCCACGGCCGACGAGCAAGGGACACTCATCGCCTCATATCCGCATGGTGGGCGTCCTTCGGTGCCGTTCCCCTATTGGGGCGAGTGCATGACCGGCTTCGAATACCAGGCCGCGGTTCTCTGCATCGACTTTGGGCTAAAGAAAGAGGGGTTGGCGATGGCCAAAGCTGTCCGGGACCGGCATGACGGGCGTTTTCGAAACCCGTTTAACGAGCCGGAATGCGGGCACTACTATTCACGCTGTATGGCCGCTTGGGCACTATTGGACGCTTGGGAGAAGGCGTGATCAAAGGGCTTTGACTTTTTCTCGCACAGGGGTGGCTGAGCTGTCTTTGAGCACATTGTCCAATTCAGCGCGACCCCGTTCAACCTGGGTGAGGACTTTGCCGACCGAAGCTTCCAAGTTAGACAAAACCTCATGTGCATATCGATCGGCGCCGCGGCGCATCTGCGACGATTCTCGCTCGGCCGCCTGTCGGACTTCGTCAGCCTGAGCTTTGGCAAGCTTGAGGATTTCACTCTCCACGACCATCTGTTGTTGCTGCAGCCTGCCCTGTTCGATGAGCCTATCGGCTTCGGCTTTTGCTTCTTCGAGGGCGCGGGCCGCCTGGGCCTGTGCTTGGCGCAGAAGTTGGTCTGAGTCCTCCTTCGCCCCTTCGATGATCCTCTCGCTTTCTCGCGAGAGAGACGCTGCATCCTTGACTTCCCGGGGCAGGGTCGCCCGGATTTTCTCGATCTGCATCACCATTTCCTCGGCGTCGTATCCAAATGCTACGCCCATAAAGCACTTTGGCTTTTGAGCCACCTCCTTGAGGTTTTCGAGAAGCCGGAGCACGTCGATGGTGGGGTCTTTCCGAATCGCCATGGTGTTTCCTAGGTAGTCAATAGTTTACTCGTTTGTCCTGGGTCACTTGATTCGATTGGGGCCGGAGAATATGCCGGATTAGGTTCATTCTTGGCTTTAGGAGAGATCAGCTCAGGTGACAGCTCCCCTAATTGGTCAGTATAATGTGACCAAGATCACGTTTTTTGTGTGATGTTGTTCACAAAACATCAGCAGAGTGAGAGATGCTTGGGTGGTTTTGGCAGACCCAGGAGTCTAACGGATTGAGACCATGGCAACCGAGGCAACTGGATTGGAAAAGGCTGAACCTCCGCAGGTTCCGCAGTACAGTTCTCAAACAGTACCGGAACGGGGGTTGCTCGCTCTGTTGCAAACCGACGTTTATGGATTCACAAAGGCTGTCAGCGAATCGGAAGAGGATGTCGCGCTGCGAGTGTCAGGTGATTTGGCCAAGTTCACTGAAATTGCGACCCACCATGCTGGAAGGGTGCTGGCTAACCGAGGCGACGGATTGAAGATTGTTTTTGCGAGTCCGGTCGAAGCTATGCGTGCGGCTATCAATATGCAGTCTCATGTGCTGGCACTTAATGCTAAGGCCGACGGAGCGAAAGTCCGTCACAGAATCGGGGCCCATTTCGGAGACATGATCATTGTCGGAAACCAGATATTGGGAAAAGTCGCCGCCGTGACCATGAGGCTCGAAGAAATGTGCCCTCCAGGAAAAGTCTGTTACTCCGATGAAGTCCACAAGCTGGTAGAACAGGCGGTCAAGTTCCCAAGACGCTTCGCTGGATTTCACGAGGTCAAGAACGTGCCAGGTTCTGTCAAAGTTTGGATCGGGAGCTCGCCCGACGACTTTTCAGAAGATGTCGCCCTCCTTCCTAAGGTGTCTGAGACCGCTATTAAGTACGAGAAGAAAATTGCAAGCGAAGCAAAAAAGACGTATTGGAGAGGGTTTCTGACTGGGTTTCTTTTTGCGACCGTGGGTTTCCTGGTCTGGTGGTCAATACGGACAGTCGTAGACACGGCCCAAAATTCAATTGAAAATGAACCGACCGGGGTGTCTCGATGACGCCTATCGAGGCCAAACTCGTGTATGACACGATGCGGGACAGCGACATGTTGGGGGACGCGGCCGATGAGACTTTGCACCGACTCATTGCGGCCAGCAGGCTCCGTACATACAAGTCGAACGACACCTTGTTTTGGGAAAACGATCCAACTGGCACTGCCTACTTGGTCTGCACTGGGAAAGTCAGTATCGAGAAATTCAGTGAGGACGGAAAGACAATTACGATCACAACTCGGCAACCAGGGGAAGTCATCGGCGAAATCTCGATATTCGAAGATGTTCCCAGGACAGCGGACGCTCGAGCGACAATGGAGAGCAAGGTAGCGATCATCAGTGGTGAGGCGTTCATCTTGGCAATCAAGTCGGACGGTGAATTGGCGCTAGGGGTCATCCGATCCCTTTCGAAAAAACTCCATGACAGCATCGACCACAGAACCATCCAGTCATGGAAGCTGCCAAGGCGACTAGCGTCTCTTTTGGTCGAACTCGCCAGAGATCAAAGTGAGAAAGTGGATGGCAAAGGATGGATCCTGGCAAATTCTCCCACCCAAGAAGAAATGGCCACACGGATCGGGTGCACTCGCGAGCACCTCAACCGGGCATTTAAGCAGTTTCGCGAAGAGGGGATCGTCATGACAGAGGGCCGGACAATCGTGATTAGAAAGCTTAAGGCGTTGAAAAGTGCCGCTGGGCTAGACTGAATCTAGGAATTGGCAGCTGAGGTTGAAGTAAGTTTCGAAACGGTCGCAGGTTGCGACGAAGCGGGCCGGGGACCGCTTGCTGGGCCCGTCGTCTGTGCCGCTGTCATTCTTCCGGTTGATTCCGATCGAATCCTCCTTAGAGACAGCAAGACTCTCAGTCCGCTCCAGCGCGACCGGTCCGAATCCTGGGTGCGCGAAAACTGTCTCTGGGCCCTGGAAGTGGTCGGGCCAGAACGAATCGACAAAGTCAACATATTGCAAGCCTCCCTTGAGGGTATGGCCACGGCCATCGAGAGACTGCCTGTGGTGCCTCGGCTTGCACTGATAGATGGCAACAAAGTTCCGATCTCTACCGTCTGTGAATGCAGAGCCGTTGTCAAAGGTGATGCGCTTCACGCGTGCGTCTCAGCCGCGAGCATCTTGGCCAAGTGTGAGAGGGACAGAATCATGCAGCATTGGCACGAGTCCTATCCACATTACGGCTTCAACCGTCATTTCGGCTATCCGACTCCAGAGCACCTGCAAGCCTTGCGAGAGTTTGGACCTTGCCCTATCCACAGAATGAGTTTTGCCCATGTCAAGTCTCAGGATGATTGTCAGGCCACCCTGTTCTGAATCTACCCAGGTATAAGTCGGTCATGCGGAACGACCGCCGCGCAATCGGTAGGGAGTACGAAGACAAGGCGGCAGGGCACCTTCTGGGCCTCGGATACACGCTTGTCACTCGTCGTTTTTCGGTCCCAGGTGGTGAAATCGACATTGTGGCGCTTGATGGCGAGACACTCGTGTTTGTGGAAGTCAAGTTTCGGGCAAGGGAGGCTCCAGAAGGCGCTGTTGGGTGGACCAAATCAAAGCGTATGTCTTTGGCGGTCAATGCCTACCTCGACAAGGTAGGTGCACAAGGGAGACTGACGAGATGCGACCTCATTGCAGTGACTCCAGAGTCAATTCGGCATTATGTCGGTGTGCTCTGAGGGCCGTGTGGACTGCGTCCATTTTGGGCTACAATTTGAACTCAAATGGGCTCCGCATACACTCCTGGTCTGACAGTCAGCAAAGACGTCGTCGTTCGACGGACTCGTCGTTTGCCCATCAAGGGCGATGTCCTCGTTTCGCCAAAGCAAGGTGTAAAACACGACACTGTCGTTGCGCGAGCGCTGTTGCCAGGACCGCTCCAGACGATCAAACTTGCTGAGAAGCTGGGGATCGAGGCCAAGGACATTGTCTCAGTCTGCCAGATCAAGGTTGGCGACACGGTTGCCAAGGGTCAGATCATTGCCGCGACAAAGGGCTGGCTCATTTTTAAGGGCCAGGAGGTTCAGAGTGATTACGAAGGAACGGTTGAGAGTGTGTCCGAGGTCTCTGGCTCTGTGCTTGTTCGCGAAGCTAGTGTTCCGGTTGAGATCAATGGTTACATGGATGGCGTGATCTCAGATGTCATCCCTAACGAAGGTGCGATCGTCGAGACAAGAGGGGCCATGGTCCAGGGAATTTTTGGTGTAGGAGGAGAACGGAACGGCTCCATCAGGGTTGCGGTAAGTGGACCGTCGGACGTCCTTGGAGCAGAAAACATACAAGACTCGGACAGAGGGAAGATCCTTGTAGGGGGATCCGGCGTTACTCTGGAAGCCCTCCAAAAGGCTAACACGAGCGGCGTGATCGGAATCGTCGTTGGAGCTGTTAAGGACGTGGACTTAACAAAGTTCCTAGGTTTTGATATTGGCGTAGCGATCACTGGCCAGGAGCCTATCAACATCACGCTGATCGCGACCGAGGGTTTTGGAAACCTCAACATGGCTGACCGCACATTTGAATTGCTCAAGACTTTGGAAGGCAGGCAAGCCAGCATCAATGGAGCGACCCAGATCCGGGCTGGCGTTGTCCGGCCAGAAGTCATTGCGCCAGACACGAGCCTTGAAGGGTCAGCCCATGTGGCGTCTTCGGGCGGGGCGCTTGAGGTCGGTACGTCGATCCGCGTGATTCGCGAACCCTATTTTGGTTTGCTGGGGACGGTGACAGGCCTTCCAGCTCAGCTTGTGACCGTCGATTCTGGCGCGGAAGTCCGAGTGCTCAATGCCAAGCTCGCGGATGGACGCGATGTGACAGTCCCACGGGCCAACGTGGAAATCATCGTCGCTTCGTAAGTGCTAGACTTGAAGTAGGAGTAGACAATGAAAAGCCTTTTTGTATGTGCTGTAATTGCGATTTCTGGTTCAGCCCTATGCGACTCGCCAGCCAAAGAAGCCTTTGCGAGGTTCAAGTCCATGGAGGGGACGTGGACAGGCAAATCCAACATGGGAGACGAAGAAACAACGATCACCTACAAAGTGACGGCGGGCGGGAGTGCGGTCGTTGAGACGATCGAACCAGGTAAGCCGTATGAGATGATCTCCGTTTACCATATGGATGGCGACGACCTCGTCATGACACATTATTGCGCTGCCCAGAACCAACCGTTTTTGAAGTTCAAAGCAGGAAATTCAAAAAATTCATTCACTTTCGAGTTTGTTCGAGGATCGAACATGAAGCCAAGCGACATGCACATGCATTCGGTCGAATTCACTTTCGATGGCAACGACCACTGTGTTTCCAATTGGGGCTCAATGGCTGACGGTAAGCCGGGAATGTCGGCAAAGTTTGATATGCGCCGGGTCAAGTGACTGTTATTCGGCGACTTTGAGGACGCTGAGGAACGCTTCCTGTGGCACTTCGATGCTGCCTATGTTCTTCATGCGCTTTTTGCCGGCCTTTTGTTTCTCCAAGAGCTTGCGTTTTCGGGTCACGTCTCCGCCGTAACACTTGGCGATGACGTTTTTCCGGAACGGCTTGATTGTATCTGCGGCAATGACTTTTGCCCCGACAGCGGCTTGGATACGCACTTCATATTGCTGCCTGGGGACCACTTTGCGCAGTTGCTCGACAATGGCCTTTCCTCGAGGATATGAAAACTGCTTGTTCACGATGAAGGAAAGCGCGTCCACCATGTCGCCATTTAGCAAAATGTCCACTTTTACCAAATCGGATTGCTGGTATCCGGCCAGCTCATAGTCGAATGAGGCATATCCCTTTGTTTGAGACTTGAGCTTATCAAAAAAGTCGAGAAGGATCTCCGCTAGAGGCAGCGAATAATACAAGATCGCTCGGTTGTGACTTGGATATTCTGACTTTTTGTATGTACCACGCCTCTCTTGGCAAAGTGTCATGACGGTTCCTACAAACTCGTTTGGAACCATGATCGTGGCGTCTACGACAGGTTCTTCGATCTTTGCGATCTTTGTAGTTTCGGGAAGCTCACTTGGGTTGTTAACGTCGATGACCTCGCCGCTCGTGAGATGGACAATATAGTCGACGCTTGGCGCTGTCAAGATCAGATCTAAGTCAAACTCCCGCTCAAGCCTCTCTCGTGCGATGTCCATGTGGAGCAAGCCTAAGAAACCGCACCTGAATCCAAACCCGAGGGCAGCAGATGTCTCCGGCGAAAAGTCTAAGCTAGCATCGTTGAGCTGTAACTTTTCAATGGCATCACGTAAGTCTTGATATTGGTCAGCATCGGTCGGATAGAGGCCGCAGAAGACCATAGGTTTGGCCTTTCGGTAGCCCGGTAATGGCTCGGTCGCTGAATCTTCAGCCGAGGTGACGGTGTCGCCCACAGAAGCGTCCCCGATCGACTTGATTGCTCCAGTGATGAAGCCGACCTCGCCGGCGCCCAGGGCCACTCCTCGTTCGAGATGGGGCCTGAATATTCCAACTTCGTCAACGTCAAAAACTTTGCCTGTCGACATCATCTTTATCTTGTCTCCCGGCTTGACAGAACCATCGACGACGCGGACATACGCCACCGCCCCCTGGTATGAATCGAAATGTGAGTCAAAAATGAGCGCTCTGAGAGGAGCTGAAAAATTCCCTTTAGGCGAAGGGATCCGCGCGACGACGGCTTCAAGTATCTCCTCGATTCCGATCCCTGACTTGGCACTTGCGGGGATGGCGTCAGAGGCGTCAATGACGAGGGCGCTTTCGATCTCCTCTCTTGCCATGTCGACGTCAGCATGTGGCAAGTCGATCTTGTTGATGACCGGAATGATTTCCAGATTTTGGTTCATGGCCATTCCCGCGTTAGCGATCGTCTGCGCTTCGACACCTTGTGTGGCATCGACCAGTAGCAAGGCGCCTTCGCAAGCATAAAGCGCGCGCGAAACTTCATATGTGAAGTCAACGTGCCCTGGCGTGTCGATAAGGTTAAACTCGTAGACTTGGCCGTCCTTCGCGGTATAGGAGAGGCGGACAGCGGTCATTTTGATCGTGATGCCGCGCTCTCGTTCGAGCTCCATCGAGTCCAACATCTGCTCTTGGGCCTCCCCGCGAATTGCGCCTGTCCGCTCGAGGATCCTGTCGGCCAGGGTGGATTTGCCGTGGTCGATGTGCGCGATGATGCAGAAATTACGGATGTGGGACTGGTCCATCAGAAAGAGGGGTTGAACTAGCCCCAAGTTTACCGGCTGCGCCGCGAGCCTCCCCGGACACAAAAACCCCCCGGCCGACTGATCGGTCAGGGGGGAATGAAGAGAGAGAAGCTCCTAGCGCTGTCGCCGTCGACGGACCGCTAAGAGGACACCACCCCCCAAGACCAACAAAGTCGCTGGTTCAGGTGTGGCTGAAGATGTGAATGCTGATGTGAACGTCTTGCCGTTGGCGACATTGTTTTCGTTTGCTAGACTGAACGAGAACTGCTCTTCGGAAAGGCCGCCAGGAACGTTTGGACCGGAAAAGCGGACGTTGTCCGCAAAAAGGTTCGAACCTCCGATCGCCAGCGGAGTTTGAAACAAGCCGCTGTCAAATGTGATCGTCAGGAACGAGTTGGTGAGATCGCCTGTGTGGAACCTCACTCGGCCTGCCGACATGCGGTAAAGCTGACCCGCGATGATCGGCGTGAGCGCGACACTGTCAAAGTCCATCTGGGCATTGTTCACCTGCCCACCGCCTATGAGTCCCGGTGTGCGGACTGTCATCCCGCCTTGATGCCATCCTCCAGACAGGGTGTTGGCAACCTGGTCCCACAGGAAAATCCAGTTGGCTTTATTGGTGGATGGATCTGCGAAAGTCGCGACAGTGAACGAGGCGTGAGCGAAGCTGGATGCAGCTAACGCACAACCTAATACCAAGAATTTCTTCATATGTCCTCTCAAGCAAAACGCTTTCGGCCGCAATCTTGCAGCCACATGAAATCTTACTAGATTTTCATATATGGTTCTTCTCTGAGAGGACTAATGTTGTTCGGAAATTCAGAATACCCGCAATTCTGAGAGGAACGGCTTAGAGTTCGATCGTTTCCTTGATTTTGACGTTGAAATCGCGCCGTTGAAGCTCCCGCATGAAGTCTTTGCCAGTCATAGCGTTTTCATATCGGACCGCGCCCTTGGCGACCTTTCCATTGACGACCTCTTGGGCGATGATCGACATGCTGAACCCTGTCAAGCGCTCCATGGAAGTGAAGTCGGTGGTTTCGCACTGCTTGTCGAAAATGTCGATTTGCACCGTGGTCTTCTTTCCGCCTCTGGTGCCCGATCCCAACCCTCGGACAGCGCAGAGGTCTCGATCCTCATATTTGGCCAGTTCTGGACCGAAGACCGCATTGAAGACATCCTTTGGAACGATGGCCTTTTCCTTGACTCTGACCTCGCTCTCGTTCCAGAAGCCAAAGTCTTTGAAAATTTTCATAAGGTGCGCGTGCCCAGGGTGCCGAATTGTCTTGTACTCGTAGTTCGGCACCTTTCCCTGGAACGTATAGGGGGCTGTGCTCGTGCCACCGCTCGTCACAAAAGCTTCCATGGTCCCCAATTGGTCGATCTCTAGTGTCTCCACTTCTGTCAGGGTGGGTATCTTGATGATCTTGCCGTCTCGCAAGGCAACGGCTTCATAGTCATATTCAGTGACCAGGCCCTCGACGTTGAATGTCACTTTATAGTTGAACGGTGGTTTGGGGTTTTGTGGAAGTACACCGCAATAGAGTTTAACGAAATCACAATGGTCGAGCGACTCAATGATATAGCAGCCTAGGTTGTTGACAAGGCCGGGAGCAAGTCCCGTGTCTGGAACAAGTGTGACATCCGCTGCCTTTGCACGCTCGTCCATGTCGAGCGTCTTCATAGTGACCTCAGTGTTACCTCCCAAGTCGACCATGTCGGTCATCGTGGACACGGCGACGTCGGCCACCATCGGGTGCATCCAGTACGGCACGCAGCTGAGCACTATGTCCACATCGTTCAAAAAGTTTGCCAGCGAATCTTTGTCCAGGGCATTGACTTCAATGGGCTCGCAAATCAGGTCTCCAGTCAGGGCGTTCACTCTGTCAGCGCTTTTCTTGGCCTGGTGCAGGTCGATGTCTCCCACGTAGATTCGTGCTGGAGCGGCGAATTTGGCTAAATCATAGGCAGCTGCAGTGCCTTGCATCCCAGATCCGAGAATTCCAAAAGTGTTTTTCATGTTGACGTCGTTGTCCTCCATTGGAAACCCCCTCCACACCCTGATTTATGGTGTAGAGGGGGCCGCTTGAACAATGAGTGTACCGTAATGATCGGGATGACTCTTGGTTCGGCCTAGATCTGACTCCGGCTATCTTTGCGACTTTCCGATTTGGTTGACAGCTTCCTTAAGGGCTGATTCTAGAAACAGATCCTTGCCATTAGAGTCGATTTCAACAGGAACCTGGATGTCTGCGACGACTGGGTTGTGCTCAAGCCTTTGTCCATCGATCTTGACGTCCACCATGGGAATCTCCAAGAAAGCCCAGTCGCCGACCGGGTTCGGCGAGGTGCCCAGTACATCGCCGGCTGTGCGGCTCCCTACGAGTATGGCCCTCTTTGATTTCTTCATCAGGTAGCTGAAGACTTCTTTTGCGGAACGCGAACCTTCGTTGATGATCACGATCAAGGGTCGTTGATAGCCGAACAGTTGCTTGGTCGTGCCTGCCCCTCCAAAGGTCCATTCAAGCTCTGCCTCGGGGCGGAAAAACGGGTCGCCGAACCCTTCTGGCCGTCCACCAAATCCGTCTCGAACATCCAAAATGAAGGCGTCCGTGTCCTTGGCTTTGCCATATACAAAATTTTCGAGGGCAGTGCGGAATTTTTCGTTTGACATGGTCCAGAGCTTAAAATAGGCGATTTTCTTTCCATTTCTTTCGAGTATGGTTCCACTCCTGCGAGTGGGCTCCAAGAAGAAGCTTTCGCCCGAGGTCTCTCGGACTTCGACTTTGGAAGCGAGGACATCCTTGCCACGTCGGAACCTGATGTCGGCTGTTTTGCCGATATTGCTCCAAAGCGAGCCCACGGGCGTGAACGGTTGATCATTGATCTCCGTCACGATATCGCCCTTTCTTAGCCCGGCCTTTTCGGCGTCGCCTCCATTGAGCACCATTTTGACGGTATAGCCATCTGGTGTCTTTTTGAACCAAGCCCCAATGGAGGGGAACTTGGCTCCCTTGTCCCCTTTCAGCAGGGCGTCGAACAAGAAATACCCCTGATCTTCGCGGGTCATAAAATCGAAATGACTGTCTCCAAACTTGGCAATCATCGTGTCCATCGCCGTATTAAACTCTTCAGCAGTTTTGGCCGCCAATGCACTGGGTTCAGCTTCTCTGAGTAGCCGTTCGAGTTTTTCAGGCTCTGACTTTTTGGCCCAATAGAGTTGCTTGATTCGACCGGAAACAGTTTTCCATGCATCGGCCGGATCAAAGTCTTGCCGCATCAATAGGGTTGCGATAAAAACGCTGACCATGAATCCAATTTACTCTGTGAGCGGTAACACTGGTTCCTCTCGGCCAAAGCCTATGAAAAACGCGGCCCATGTCCCTAGAGACGCCAACGCGAATGTGACCTTAAATCCCGATGGGATAACTGGGTTAAAACTGAGAAACCCTTCGATTGGGGCTGCAATGACAATCATGGTGAGCCCAGTCACGAGAAGCAAGAATGCGTCTTTGCCAGCCAGCCGAAGTGATTCGAACCGAGTCCACTTTCCGGGTCTGATGAGTGCTCCTGCGAGTACGAACCCTGCTGACGCGGTGACCAAAATTCCTCCAACTTCACTGACACCATGCGGGGCGATTGAGGTGAGCAGAAATGGGAGTTTGCCTACTGACACCATGTCTGCCGCTAGGGCACCCAAAAGCGACCCGTTTGTGAATAGCAGGTAAGCAGTCAGCGTCCCCAGGGTCGTAACTGAGGCCGCCGTAGAAAGAATGCCGACCCGAGGATTGTTCACCGCATAGAATGCCGTCATTCCCACACTCTCGCCACCCTGGCGTGCCTCGTGTGTTCCCGACTTCCAATGAGCAAAGTTTTCCTCCATGTCTGCAGACACAAAGCGCTCGCGGAGCTCCTGGTTGCCTCTTATAGAAAGGAACGATGTGGCTGTGCCAGCAAGGAAGATCGCCGTGCTCAAGGCTGTTGCGGCCCAGTGTTTTCTGAACGCTCTGGCCGCGTCCCTCACTCCGGTCAGGATTGCGGCCCCAAGTGGCCGCCGCTCCTTTCGGTAGATCACGCCATAGGCGCGAGTGACAATGTCGTTGAGATGGTCGACCACCTCAAAATTACTAGTTTGTGTCGCAAGCAATGCGAGGTCAGAGCTAGATTTTCGATAGAGACGTATGAGTTCCACGGTCTCCTCTCCTGAGAGTCTTTTGAGTCCATTGTCGGCCTTTGCGGTCAGCACTTCCAGGCGCCTCCAGTCGTCCACCCGCTTTCTCAGAAGAAGTTCTTCGTTCATTGAACCTTGGCTTATTATGCGTCGTCAAAATTTCTAAAGAACTTGGCACACTTTTTGCAAGCTTCATATTTCTGCAAAACAGGCGCGTTGCCCGAGCCGTATGAAAGAGAGTGTGGGATCAATGACTAGGAAGGAACCAATTGACAACGATAATGGGTTGCCAAGCTACGTCGGTAGGCTGACTTCCGTCCCTCTATTGTCCAGCGAGGAAGAAATCAGGTTGGCAACGGCGTCACAGAGGGGGTGTGACGCTTCACGTCGGAGGCTCATTGAGGCCAACATGCGACTCGTGGTCAATATTGCCAAAAGCTATTATGCCAAGTCTGTCCCGTTCGAGGATTTGATCCAGGAAGGAGCAATCGGCTTAATGCATGCGGTGCAAAGGTTCGATCCAGAAAAGGGCTATAAGTTTTCGACCTATGCGACCCATTGGATCCGGCAGGCGATAGGAAGGGCAATTGACAACAAATCAAAACCGATCCGCATCCCGGCCCACGTCAGTCAAACGCTACGAAAAATCGATAAGGCTCGTTCAGCGACCGCGAACAAACTTGGCAAGGAACCCACTTCCGAGCAAGTCGCGAGTGAAATGGGGATGTCGCTTCGGAGGTTGCAGATGCTAGTCCAGTCTTCTCAAGACATGCTTAGCCTCGATATGAAAGTTGGCAACGACAATGTGACCCTCGGGAGCTTGATACAAGACAACAATTGCGAGGACGCCGCTGCACAAGTGCTGAATAACGAAGTGATGGATCAATTGCACGAGTGCATGTCTCTGCTCAATGAACGCGAGCAAATCGTCATGAGACACAAGTTGAAGATGAACGAGGCGGAACCTTCGGACATCCGGGAAGAAATCGCAGCGGAACTCAAAATGAGTCGAGAGCGAGTCCGACAGGTTGAAATCCAGGCGATCAAAAAACTGCGCAGATTGGCCCAGGCCCATAAACTTAACGACCTGCTCTCGCCGTAAACCATAATCAGCGCAGATGCCTGAGCCGACTATTTTCGAGGTGGTCCTTCACCTTGACAAGCACTTGGGAGGGATTATTGCCCAGTACCAAGGTTGGACTTACGCGATTCTTGGCGGATGCATTTTTCTTGAGACTGGGCTCGTCATTTGTCCGTTTTTGCCTGGTGACACGCTGTTGCTCGCTGCAGGTCTCTTTGCCAATCCCGACAAAAAACAGTTGAGCATTGGTCTCCTCTTGACCATTTTGCCAATTGCATCGATTCTTGGCGACAACTGTAATTTCTGGATCGGGCGGTTTTTCGGAAGATTTTTGTTCAGAAACCCGAACTCAAAGATCTTTAAGCCGAGCTATCTTGCGAAGGCCAAGGATTTCTATCACAGGCATGGGGGCAAGGCGGTCATATTAGGAAAGTTCCTTGCGGTCGTGCGCACAGTCGTCCCGTTTGTAGCCGGTATGGAAGCCATGCCTTATGCAAAATTTTTCCCACTCACCGTCATTTCAGCCATCGTTTGGACCTACAGTTGCACTCTGGTTGGCTTCTTCCTTGGGCAGATTCCAATCGTCCGCGACAATTTTGAAAAACTCATCCTCGGTGTCTTGGTCTTGACCGTTGTGCTCATTGTGATCGAAGCCATTAAGCACAAACGTGAGGCCCGTCGTTTGGAGCATGATAAACTTGCCCAGACCGAACCGACATAGGGCCAGAGTATGAACGTCACAGAAATAATGGAGGTGCTTCCGCACCGGTACCCGATGTTGCTCGTCGACCGTATTCTGGAATTGGAGAAGGGAAAGCGGGCCAAGGGGCTGAAGAACGTCACGATCAATGAGTCGTTTTTTCAGGGGCACTATCCGGGAATGCCCATCATGCCTGGCGTGTTGATTGTCGAGGCCATGGCACAGGCCGGCGCCGTCATTCTGCTGACCTTCGACCAATATCGTCATGCGATCCCTGTCATTGGGGCGATCGACAATGTCAAGTTTCGGCGACAAGTCGTCCCTGGTGACACCTTGATTTCAGAGGTCGAACTCTTGTGGATCAAAAACAACATAGGCAAGATCAAAGGCGTGGCCACTGTCATGGGTGAGACCGCTGCGTCGATGGAGATGACCTTTAAGCTCGTCCCGGCGGAGAACTAATGCCCAAAGTCCACCCAACCGCAGTCGTATCAAGCAAGGCAGAACTGGCCCAAGACGTCGATGTCGGCCCCTTCTGTTTTGTTGAGGACGGTGTGGCCATGGGAGCAGGAACTGTGCTTGAATCCCATGTCACAGTCAGGTCGGGCACGACCATTGGTCAGCGAAACACGATCGCACAAGGCGCAGTGATTGGTGGGGACCCTCAAGACCGCAAATGGGCGGGTGAACCGACCTACTTGCAGATCGGGGACGACAACAATATCCGAGAGTACGTCACCATCCACCGGGCTACAGGAGAAGGGAACTCGACCATCGTTGGAAACCGATGCTATTTCATGGCGTTCGTCCACCTAGGGCACAACGTCACGGTCCATGACGACGTGACCATGGCAAACTCTGTCGGCGTATCTGGCCATGTCACGGTGGAAGAAATGGTCAACATTGGCGGCATGACGGGCGTGCACCAGTTTGTCCGTATTGGAAAGCTGGCGATGGTGGGCGGAATGTCACG
>JAEURO010000179.1 GCA_016788345.1 Chthonomonadaceae bacterium | reverse complement strand
AGGGACTTCGATTTGTGGCGCCTCGGCGATTGTCGCAGCTGATTCGGTCGTACAAGCGGAATCAGAGGAGTCCGCCGTTTCCCTTGGGGTCATAACGCTGTGGGGGACCGTTGGGATATTTGTACTGCCACTTTTGGGCCAGGCCTTATCAATGACTCAGTTCGCTTATGGTGTGTGGGCGGGGGCGTCCCTACAAGAGATGGCCCAAGTCGTCGCCGGAGGTGCAGCGATGGGAGACGAAGCTTCCAAAGTCGCTACAGTCGTCAAACTCGCTCGGATCTGCTTGCTCGCGCCTGTTGTGTTCTACTTAGTTTGGTGGATGAAATCAAA
The DNA here is from genome assembly GCA_016788345.1 of Chthonomonadaceae bacterium. Lineage (GTDB taxonomy): Bacteria > Armatimonadota > Fimbriimonadia > Fimbriimonadales > Fimbriimonadaceae > JAEURO01. The sequence continues at coordinate 4,660 of JAEURO010000179.1, read as the reverse complement.
GCACAAATCGGTAGGCGAAGCCAAGGTGTCCCCAGTCCCCTGGTTTTTGGTCGTCTTTGTCGTATTTGCCGCTCTCAATTCACTTGGCCCGTCCGTCGGTCTGACAAAGCCAGTTGTGGATTGGCTTGTCAAGGTCGACACTCTTGCCCTAAGCATCGGTATGGCGGGAGTTGGGCTCAAGACAAGTGTCAAGGATCTCAAATCTGCGGGATGGAAGCCGGTGGTCGCTGGATTGGCGGCCTGGGTGTTCATCACGCTGTTTTCAATTGCCACGATTAAGCTTGCAGGTATTTGATTGGGCGTTCATAGCCGAACGTAAGGCAATATGTCGGCAAGTTTCTTGGGTCCGATGCCTTTCACATTGTCCAACTCGTCAATCGTCCGGAACCCTCCGTTCTGGTTTCGATAGTCAATAATCTTCCGGGCCGTGGCTGGCCCGACTCCGGGCAGCTTCGTCAATTCGGACTCGCTTGCGGTGTTGAGGCTTATCGATCCATATGCGGGCCTTGATTTGGTCTTGGTCACAGATGACCGGCCCAAATTGTAGTTACGTCCGTCTGTGTCGGAAGGGTTTAAGCTCGACGAGACAAATGCGGTGGGGGCCGGTTTTGTCGGATTGACCTTGCGTGAGTATCCGCTCCCAACCAGACAAAGCCCAGCGACCCCAACCGCTGACAGCCCTGCCATCGCCCACTTTTGGCGTGTACTGGTACCAATTACAAATGACATGGGAAAACCCCGAAACTGCCTTTTATCAGAAAGGATCTGATAAATGAAACTACAGAATTGTCTACTAATGGTTCAGGGCTATCAATCCGTGGCGCCAGCCTTTGCAACTCACCAAGCAATGTTCTGCACCTAGCGCGAACATGAACCGTTCTAGAAGGAGTGCGCCTGCGTGGATCGTGTGTTCTCGGCCCTTCTCGATTCCAGGGAGTTCGGCCCGTCCCTGGTCGTCGAGCCGCGTCAATCGGGACACAGCTGAACTCACGTCTTCATAGGACAAGCCTTTGCCGTGCACCAGTTTCTCGTCCCACACCAGAATTCTGTCGCGGACAGTCACGAGGTTTGTCCCAGTCGCACCTATGGCCACTGCTGTCCCAGCTTGACCGGGCAAGAACCGGCACCCGATCGTGTCGTCAATCTCGGCAACGGCAGACAAGAGTTGGTGTGCGTCAACAATGTCGTCTCTTAGCGATCCTTCTCGCAGACCTAAAGCTCCGAGCTGGAAACTTTTTTCAAAGACGATGTCCCCCTGTTGCGACACCACCAACTCTGATGAATGTCCACCTATATCGATCACTGAAAGGGGTTCGAGGCCAAAAAACTCCTGGTCCGTGACGACGGAGACGAAACTCAAACGGGCTTCTTCTTCTGCGCTGAGAACTTCTACCGGGGTCTGCTGTGAACTCGAACGTCCCAAAAAATCTGAAACGTTAGAAGCGATCCTGGCCGCCATCGTCGCATAGGCTCCAATGTACGTAGCTCCCAGCTCATTTGCAGTTTGAAACGCCGTCTTGACCGCCCACAAAGTAGAAGTCATTCCTGGCTCAGATAGAAGCCCGGTCGTCTTTGTCCCTCGCCCAAGCCCAGTCACCTGGCTCGTTTCTAAAATGGTCTTGACGACAGTTTTCCCGCTGACAACTTCGACATCTGCGACAAGGAGAAGGACTGAGTTTGACCCAACGTCGACGACTGCCTTGCGCACGAATTCAAGTGTACACTCGCTTTGTGGCCAGACTGATCGGGCTTGACATTGGCACCAGCGGGACAAAGGCCATGGCCATCGATGAGCAGGGCAAAGTCTTGCAGTCGTCGTCCAGGCGGTACGAGGTCGATTCGCCGCAGCCAGGATGGGCGGAACAAGACCCCGAAATGTGGTGGATGGCCGCGGAATCTTGTCTCCACGAATTGGGTGGGCCGGTCGACGCGATTGGTTTGACGGGCCAAATGCACGGTTCTGTCTTCCTCGATCAAGCTGGACAGGTTTTGCGCCCGGCGATCTTGTGGTGCGACCAACGCACTCAAGTTCAATGTGACGAGATTGTCGAAAAAATTGGCGAAAAGGCGCTTCTGTCAGTAGCCGCCAACTTGCCTCTAACCGGGTTTCAAGCCCCGAAAGTCCTCTGGCTGCGCGAACACGAGCCGCAAAACTACAGGCAGGTATCGCATGTCCTCTTGCCAAAAGACTACGTGCGGTATCGGCTGACTGGAGATTTCTTGACCGATCATTCCGATGCTTCTGGGACGGGTGTCTTCAACGTCTTTGGCCGGCGCCATTCACCGAAAGTTTTGTCGCAACTAGACATAGACCCCAATTGGTTTCCGAGGTCTGCCGAGTCTTGGGTCAAAGGGGATATGTCGACTGCCCAAGGTGTCCCGGTCGTCGCCGGTGCAGGCGACCAAGCGGCCGGAGCGGTCGGGCAAGGAAGCGTCTCGGAGGGCATCGTCAGCTTGAGTCTCGGAACTAGCGGAGTCGCGTTCTCGACTGTCGATGGCCATACGTTGCCAGAAAATCAAAACGTGCATCTGTTTTGCCATGCGCAAGGCGGCTGGCATGTCATGGGGGTCATGCTGGCTTACGGGGCAGCCTTGACTTGGGCACGGGACACCTTGTGCCCAGGTCTTTCATTCGAACAATTGTCGGATATGGCATTCAATGCCGAACCTGGCGCAAGGGGTTTGACGTTCTTGCCCTACTTGTCTGGGGAACGGTGCCCCTTCGCGAGTTCAACTATACGGGGAGGGTTCTTTGGATTGGCGTCTACTCACCAAACTACTGACTTGATAAGGGCTGTTTTTGAGGGAGTGTCGTTTGGGTTGTACGAGTGTCTTGTGGCGTTGGGGCACGCTGCCGAGACGAGTCGCGAGCTGAGGGTCACTGGAGGCGGCGCGGCAAGCCTTCTCCTGAGGCAGTTGATTGCCGACCTAAGTGGTAAGCCATGCGTCCAGCTCGATGTTGATGAGGGCCCTGCATTTGGAGCCGCTATGCTAGCCGGAGTCGGCGTCGGAATTTGGCCAGACGTCAGGGCCGCAGCCCGGGAAGTTGTCCGCGAAAAGGCCATGACTGACCCTTCGTCTTGCGACCACAGCCACGCTTTTGAAAGGTACAAATCGGCTTCGACCGTGCTAAAAGACTTGTGCGCCCAAACAAATACGATAAAATAAGGCAGTGAGCCATGTAGGGGCCCTTCCCAAACAAGGCCATCAAGTTTGCAGGAATCTGTATGACCGAAGAAACCATGACGACCACACCTGAGGCGCAACAAGGCGCCGAAGAAAGTGGCGTCGCGACCAGTCCAGAAGTCACCGCTCCAGAAGTGGCGACCGACGTCCAGGCCGCGCCGCCAGTGCCCGACACTCCCAAGCCGGCTGCGACCACCAGCGAGAGCGATGAAGACCTCTTCGCCGCTGCGATGGCCGCACTGGACGCGCCCGAGACGACCGGAGAGAAGTCCGGGATCAGTCGGGGCGACAGAATTGAAGCCAAGGTCATACAGGTCGAAAAAGACCGCGTGTTCGTTGACCTCGGCACGAAAGCTGAAGCCGTCTTGCCGCTTAACGAACTGACTGACGATCCGAAGGTCAGCTCAGCACATGACATTGTCAAGGCAGGAGACAGCTTCGATGTCATCGTTGTCAAAACAGCCAGTGCCGAAGGCAACGCTGTCGTCAGTAAGCGAAAAGCCGACTTTGACCAGACTTGGCTTAAGATCCTGGCCGCGTTCGAGGAAGGCAAAATGTTCGAAGCCCAGGTCATCGACAGGGTCAAGGGCGGGCTGGTCGTGGACATTGGCGTGCGTGGCTTTGTGCCTGCGACACACGTTGGAAGCGGCAAGCTGCGAAACATCGAGAAGTATGTCGGCCAGCCCATCAACGTCAAAATCATTGAAGTCGACAAGGAGCGAAAGAAAGTCGTCCTCAGCAACAGGGCCGCTGAAGGTGAGCGGAAAGAAGACGTCAAGAAAGAGCTCTTTACGAATTTCAAGACTGGCGATGTGCTTCCTGGCGTCGTCCGGCGTTTGACGGATTACGGCGCGTTCATAGACCTCGGGGGCGTGGATGGACTACTGCACGTCAGCGAAATGAGTTGGTTCAGGATCGACCATCCACGGGAAGTCCTGAACGAGGGCGACGAAATCAATGTGCAAATCCTTCGACTAGATTCTGGCACTGGCCGAGTGAGCTTAGGACTCCGGCAAGTCCTGCCAGATCCATGGAACATCATCCGCGAAAACTACAAGCAGGGCCAGAAAATCGCATGCAAGGTTAGCCGGATCGTCCAGAGCGGAGCTTTTGTCAAGTTGCCAGAGGGGGCCGAGGCGTTCTTACCTCTGAGCGAGTGCAGCAACAAAAGGATCAAGAAACCCAACGAAGTTTTGGAAGAAGGCCAGGACATCGAGCCAACCATCATTGACATGCGGCCCGACGACAGGCGCATGGTTCTCAGCCTCCGCGACGGTGCAGAGCCAGGTGGAGACTACAGCTACGATCGAAACAATCCCAAGCGAAAGCACGGCCATGGTCACGGGAGGCGTCCAGGCGGCAGGCCCGATGGCGCCATGGATGCGCCAGCTGCGACCATGCGAGCCCCAAGCGGTGGGGCTACAATCGGCGAGCGGCTGGGCATGCTCAAGGGCATGTTAAAGCCGTCCGGCGA
>JAEURO010000178.1 GCA_016788345.1 Chthonomonadaceae bacterium | reverse complement strand
GAGGGCAACAATCAATGCGCCACGGAAGTTGCCAAGCAGCAATAGCAAAACGACGATGACCAAAACTCCGCCTTCCAGTAGGCTCTTTTCAACCGTGAGAACTGATTCTCCGACCAGGTCGGATCGGTTGTAGACCGTTGTCAGAGTCACATCTTCAGGGAGTTGTGACTTGATCTCTTTGACCTTTGCATCCACCGCGTTGGCGACGGTGCGACCGTTTGCGCCTTTAAGCATCATGACGGTGACCGTCATGGCCTCCTTGCCGTCTTTGGTGCTGATGCCGGTGAGAACAGGAATGCCGAGTTGAACCTTTGCTACATCGCGAACCAGAACCGGGATTCCGCTTTCAGTCTTGACGACGATCTTCTCGATGTCGCTGATCGTTGTGGCAAGGCCCACGCTTCGAATGAGGACTCGCTCCCCGTTTCGCTCCAAAACGCCTCCACCAGCGTTCTGATTGTTCTTTTGGAGGGCGGTCACTACTTCATCCACCGCTATTCCTCGTGCTAGAAGAGCACGCGGCTCGACAACAACCTGATACTGCTTGACCGATCCGTCTGCCGAGTTGACCTCCGCGACACCGGGCACTGTTCGGAGCTGCGGCGCAATGGTCCAATCTTGGAGCGAACGAAGCTCCATCGGGCTTCGTTTCTCGCTCTCAAGTGCGTACATGTAAATGTCTCCCAGACCAGTAGAGACTGGACCCATCTGAGGGGCTTCAATTCCCGAAGGAAGCGACTCTTTGACGCTATTAAGCCGTTCGTTGACAAGGTTCCTAGCGAAGTAGGTGTCCACCTCGTCCTTGAACGTCACGATCACCTGCGAGAGGCCGTACTGACTGAGACTCCGAACTTGCTCGACACCTGGGATTCCGCCCATCGAGGTCTCAATAGGAAAGGTCACGAGCTTCTCCACTTCTTCGGGGCTCATTCCGCCCGTTTCGGTGTTGATCGCCACTTGGTTGGTGGTGATGTCAGGCACGGCATCCAGCGTAAGTTGCTGCCACGAAACCAGCCCAAGGACGACCACCAGAGCGGTTGCGATGATAACGAGAAACCTCTGTTTGAGGCTGAACTCTAGTACACGCTCTAGCATTAGTGATCGTGCCCCTTGAGTTCGTCCTTCTTTTGCTCGCTCGAAAGCACAAAAGCACCTTTAGAGGCGATGATTTCGCCATCTTCAAGGCCGGATTCAACCGCAACCCTATCACCGTCGCGCTCACCGATCACGATCTCGTGCTTCTCAAATGCTCCATCATGTTTCACGAACACAAAAGTCTTCTTGTCCTCCGTCACGACCGCCGAGAGCGGAATCACAAGCTCCTCACGAGCTGATCCGATGCCAAGATGTACGGTGGCAAACATGTCGGGCTTGAGCATCCCGGCAGAACCAACGATGAGACATTGAGCCGGAATCGAACGGGTCTTGGGATCAACCCGCGTCCCAACGACTTGCACCACACCTTCAAACTCTTGTCCGGGCAATGAGGCGACCGTGATCCGAACCCTTGCACCTTTTCGCACTTTTGCCGAGTCCTGTTCCGGCACGTTAGCCGACACCCAAACTGATCTCAGGTTCTCGACTTCCATGAGCACCTGGGTTCGATCTACTGCTTGACCTTTGGTGACATCAAGATGAGTGACTGTCCCAGAAATAGGAGCTACGAGAGCAACTCTTCCAACCGATGCACCACCCGAACCCGAGTTGGATCGGTACACCGCTTGGGCATTTGCGATCCCGCGATTGGCACTCGACAGGGCCGACTCAGCCGCTCGCACTCTGATCCGCGCCCGGTTAAGTTCGAGTTCACTTGACTTCACATCAGCCTCAGCAATCTGAAGCTCCTTCGCGTTTAGAAGGCCGCGCGAAGCGATGTTCTTCTCACGGTCGTAGGTGGCCTTCGCGTTCTCTATTTTTGCTTTTGCGCGATCTAGTCGAATCTGGTCTTGCTGGAGTTCGAGTCTCGCCGCCTCAAGTTCAGACTTGGAAACGATGCCGTCTCGGTACAAGTTTTCCAATCGCCGGAGTTGCTCGGCGTGGCTTGCTTGCTCCTTCTGAACGCTCAGTAGTTCACTCTGCGCCTCGTTCAGCTCGTTTTGGGCTTGCTGGACCGGAGCTTGACTGAATGCACCTGCCTTGGCAAGGTCGCGCTGCCTCGTAAGGTTGGTTCTCGCCGCGTTCAGTTTCGCAATGGCTAGTTCGACCTCAGAACGCGACTGTTGAACGTCCGATTTAGCTGCATCTCGCACACGGGTGGCCTCCGCGATTGTTGACCATGCTTGGGAAAGTTCCGGAGATTCGATGATCGCTAGTGTTTGGCCCTGGCGAACCGAGTCGCCGAGCCGCACCGAAATCGAGAGGACTCTTCCTGCGACTGGCGGCGTCACCACTGCCTTGCCACGATCCGTACTTGTGACCGTTCCAGGAACTTGGAGGGACTCCTGGATTTCTTCTCTGCGAACGACGATTGTCTCAATGCCAGCGATCTTCTGGGCTTCATCCGTGAGCTTGACCTGGCCCTCAACATGGCCCGCCTCCTCTTCTTTGCCGTGTTCGTCGGCATGCGGGGCTTCCGGTGACTTGCCGCACCCAGCCAAGAGCACTAAAGCCAGAACGAATAGTCCGAGTTTTCTCACTTCAGCACCTCCGCTAGGAAGCCGGAAGCCTTGTACTGGCCGATCACCGCGAGTGAAAGTTGCTGCCTCGCTTCAACGAGTTCTTGTTCGACATCACGCAAGGCGCGGGTCGCTTCCAGCACGTCAATCTGCGTTCCAAAGCCTTCAGAAAAGCCCTTCTGAGACTTGGCGACAAGGTCACGGGCTGAGCCGAGAATCGCTTCATATCTCTGAATGCGAGCTTGTCGAGCCTCAATCTCGATCTTCGTGGCTTCAAGTTCGAGCTGCGCTCTGGCAGTCGCATCGAGGAGTTGCTTGCGAGCCGCTTCTGCCTTGAGGTTTGCGGCGCGACTCTCGTTTTTTGCCCGGCCATGATCGAAAATCGCCCAGGTGATCTGGGCACGTCCGACAAAGTAACCAGGATCATTTCCCCAGGGAGACCTCACAAGCTGCAAGCTGAATTCAGGGCGGTTGGAGACACTGGCAACCTTGGCTTCCGCCTCCGCAATGAGGACATCAGCCTTGAGTTCAAGCAGGTCGGGCCGCTGATCCACGGTCGGACTCGTCAGCACCTCAATGGAAGCATCCGGCTCAACAGTAAGAGTGTCTGCTCCTGAACCAACCAAACCGGAGAGTCGTCTCATCGCGGCGGCGAAGTCGGCTCGGCGAAGCTCAGACGCCTGTTTCGCCCGTTCAAGTTCGATGCTGGCCCTGGTGACCTGAAGTTCCGCGACCTTGCCTTCGTCAAACCTTCGTTTGGTCGCGTTGAAAAGGCCCTCAGCGACAGTCAGAAGTTCGTCCGAGACTTCGCTTTGGTGTTTTGCTGAAACCGCCGCAGCGAACGCCGTCAAAACTTCAGCCTGGAGTTCGCTTGCCTCTGCTCGGTAAGCCGCGAGTGCACGCTCGACACCTGCCGCGCCCAGAGCTTTGGCAAAGCGTTGACGACCAAAGACATCGATTCCTTGGGTGAGTGCTAGGTCTTGGTCGGTTGCGCCGACATCATTTCGGCTCGATGCACCAATGGCAAGTTCGAGTGGTGAGAGAGCACCAAGCGATTTGGAAGTCGCTCTTGCCTCTTCTACTCGAAGTTTCGCGGCAGCGAGGGCCGGGCGGTTCTGAGACGCTAACTTGAGTGCGTCTAGGGCTGTAATCTGAGATTGGGCTTGGCATACGCTGGTTGCCAAGAGGATGAGAATTGCGAGTGGTTTGTTCAAGGGTTGCTCCAGAGCTCGTTAAGGCTGGAGCAAAGATCGAGCGGCTACGCCAAACTCATGACCTCGCATCCAGCGGATAGCTGAACACGATGCGGAGCGGGGGGCCACGTGACGAGTGAATTGAGGGCGGGCCTGTCGGGGGAGCACCTTCTCTAAAGACGAACTTGCTCCGCACCGATGCAACGAAACCAAGCTCGGGGAGTGCCACCGGCGGCGGCAAGATTGCAAATTCCAGAGCTACCTGGGGGGCGGGCGATAATGAGTCGAAACTCTTGGGAGTCTCGCACTCACGGATTTCGCAGCAGTCGTGGCAATCGCCATGCGAGTTCGACAGTGATCCCACCGGCTCTGCGTGGTCGGTGATGATCGCGCACTCCAGACAAGTTTCACCTGAAGGGCGAACGTAGTCCGCTGCGCAGAAGTGCATTTGGGTAAGCACGAGAACAGAGGCGAGCAAAGCTCGCCCGGCAAATCCTCTCACTGCCTCCAAGAAACTCACGGTTGATATAGTATGACGTTGGAATGGGATTGGAGGGTGCCCACTTGGTCTTTGCAATCTGGTGGCAACCCTGAAAACATGAGATTTGGTCTCTCCAAGGTCTCTCCAACGCGGTGGAAAACGGCGGTCAATTAGGTTCAACGGCGGACGAACGCTCAGGCTCGTCGAGCCTAGAAAATGTCAGTCCTAAGGAGTGAGTCGGGAGTTCGAATCTCTCCGGGGCCGCCATGATTCTGTGATTATTTGTTAGACTGGAAAAGTGAAGTTGCGCTACCTCCTTTTCGGGCTCTTCGCTCTGTTGCCATTTAAAAGTGAACTTGTGCAAGTTCACCACGAGGCGAGCCCGGATTGTGCTCTACAGTACATTAGCGAGAGCACTGTACCGGTCAATCACTTACTCCAGGTAGCAACCTGCATCAATCTGACATCTTGGGCACGAATCATTGGACATGATTTCGATCTGCAAGGCAGACTTTCGATCCTAGCCTACGAGACACCTCACGTGCCAATTCTGGAATGGCTCCAAAGTGTCCAACGAATCATTTATGGCTAGGACAACTCTTTTGGCAAAGTAGATATCCTAACTTAAACCTATGAACCCACGTCACCTGGTGCTGTTTGCGTTCATTGTCTTGGTTGCAGTCTTCTTGGCTTACCGAGGGACTACGGCAATACGAGACGATTCTCAAG
>JAEURO010000177.1 GCA_016788345.1 Chthonomonadaceae bacterium | reverse complement strand
GTCAATCGAAGACCTCAACATTAAAAGAAAAGCACTAGAGCAGAAGTTACGTGAGTCTGAATCTGAATCAACAGCACTGGCTCGCCAGATTGCAGAGCTTGATGGACGAAAACGAGGAATAGAGGCGACACTGGCTTCCAATGAGGGGGTGTCGAGCGGGTCGCGAGCTGTGCTCGATTTAATGCGGCAGGGAATCTTGCAAGGCGACGTTCGTCTTCTAGTTGATGGACTGGACGTCCCAACCATGTACACCGCCGCGATTGACGCGGCGCTAGGCCATGCCGTCCACGATTTGATTGCCATGGACCGTGAATCCGCCTTGAATGCGGTAACCCATCTGGCAGAACACCGGCTCGGATTGGCGACGATTCACGTTCCCAATGTTCTCACTGACAACGAGGAGCCTGGCTTCCGACCTACTATTCCTGGGACGATCGGCTGGGCTAGCGCTCTCATCGAGTGTGAGGCCATCTTGAAGAGCACGATTGACGTGCTTCTTGGCGATGTTTTGGTGGTCGAATCTCTGGTGGATGCTGACAAACTGTTGGAATCTCCAGGATGCCGGGCCGTTGTGTCGTTGGGCGGCGACTACGTCATAACTGGGTCGTCTATCGCCGGAGGGAAGACTGGCCGTTCATTGGGATCGGCCGTGCAGCGCAAATCGGACGCCAAAGCCCTCGAAGCAACAATCCAGGACTTGGTGAAGCAAAGTGAGGGACTGGACGCTGTTAATCAAGAAACCGATGCTGAAATCAAAGCCTGTTCGGCATCAGAGGCCAAACTTAGGTCTCGACTCGACGAATTGAGCACCCAACTCAGCGACGCAAAGACTTGGCACAACAGGATAGAGATCGAGTTGCGGTCGATGCAAAGCGCAAAGTCCAAGCTTCAGTCTGAATTGAGCACATTGGAACAGACCGTGCTTGTCCATGTCGAGCCCGTCAACTTGCAACTCTTGGAGCAAGAGCGCGATACCGCTTGGGAAGCATACATGAAAGCTTCTGGTGCGACCGACACGATTCGATCGTCTCTTGAGGCCCTTCGTAACGACGAAGCCACGAAGAAGGCCAGGGCCACCGAACTCAAAGGCAGGCTAGCGTCAGCCTTGAGTGCCAGGGAGAGCCGAAATTCTCGGGTACAGAACCTGGATTCTGCACGCAGGGAGTGTCGAAAGTCGATCGGACTCCTCGATGAAGAATTGAAGCGACTGGTACCTATCGAGTCTGAACATGACTCAAGTCTTGAATTGCTGGAAACCGAAAGGAAACGGAACATGGAGCTGGCTAAGGATCGCCAAATCCTATCCGACACGGTTCGGCTGTCCATCGCCGCTCGTGAATCGACTGTACACAAGTTTGAACTAGAGAGGGCAAGGCACGAGGTTCAGAGGGCCAGTCTGATCGAAAGGCTACTTGATGACTATGGACTCGGCGAAACCCAGGCATTGGAGCTTGCCCGCGTTCAAACCCTTCCAAAGGACGCGGCTTCAGAAGTCGCGAAGCACCGACGAGAAATCAGAGATATCGGCGATGTCAACCTAGGCGCCATTGACGCCTATGAGCGCATGTCGGAGCGACACTGTGAGCTGCGGGGGCAATTGGAGGACATTGAAAGTGGAGCTGAGGACATCAGAGCGTCTATACGAGAGTTAGACTCCATCACGACTGAAAGGTTTGAATCGACATTTGAGCTGGTAAAAGAGGCGTTCTCGAAGACTTTCCGCCAGCTTTTCGAAGGCGGGGAGGGACACGTCATCTTAGTTCGTGGCGATGCAGATCAGGACGCGGGAGTCGACATTGTAATCACACTTCCCGGCAAACGGAGGCAGCGCCTTGAGCTCTTGAGCGGAGGCGAAAGGGCCCTGGCCGCCTTAGCCTTTCTATTTGCCTTGCTCGCGGTCAAACCCAGCCCGCTTGTGGTTCTTGACGAGGTGGATGCTCCCCTAGATGGCCGGAACGTGGAAAGGTTTGTCCATCTTATGCGCGAATGGTCTGAAAAGATCCAGTTCATCTTGGTCACTCACAATCCGATGACCATCGAAAGCGCAGACGTTTGGTTCGGCGTGACCATGCAAGAGCCAGGTGTGAGCACTCTCATTCCTTACCGTTTGCCCGACAAATCAATCGTCAAGGCCACCGTGCCGGACCGGTACCTCAAAGGTTGAGCCCACAGTCTTGGATCCGCGGGTAAAGTGGTCGGAATGAGGATTCATCTCTTCGCCATACTCTGTCTCGCGCTCCCAGTTGGTTGCGACTCAGTCAAGACGGAATCCAAGCCGACGGGAACGGCCACAAAGAAGGCTCTCAAGATTGGCATGATTGCAAAGAGCACGACTAACCCAGTCTTTCTGTCTGCGTTGAAGGGGGCACAAGATGCTGCGAAAGAGCTGAGTGAAAAAGAAGGTGTCGCGGTGACCATTGAATGGTTGACGCCTGCGCAGGAAGACGGCCAAGTTCAGGCCCAAAACATCGCAAAAGCTGTCAACAACGGCGCTAACGCAATACTCTTGGCCTGTAGCGACGCCAGTAAAGTCACGGGAGCCATCAATGACGCCGTGGACAAAAACATTCCTGTCATGACATTTGACAGCGATGCTGCAGACTCCAAGAGGTTCGCTTTCTATGGTGCCGACGATTCTGAAGTTGGCAAACAAGTCATGGACGAGCTTGCAAAACAGATCGGCGAAAAGGGAGTGGTGGCGATCCTGGCTGGAAATCAAAATGCGCCAAACCTTCAAAAGCGCGCTAAGGCAGTTGAGGAATCGGCCAAAGCCTACCCAGGGATCAAAGTCATTGGGACATTCTTTCATCCAGAGACGCCGCAAGACGCCACTTCCGAAGTCCAGAGGGTCATGCAGGCCAACCCTCAGATCACTGGGTGGGCGATGGTCGGGGGATGGCCGCTATTTGCCCGGTCACTTCTTGACTTAGATTCCAACAAAGTAAAGATCGTCGCCGTTGATTGCCTACCTGCGCAATTGGACTACATTGACAAGGGCGTCGCCCCCGTGCTCTTGGCTCAGCCGACATACGAGTGGGGCCACACCAGCGTGAACCTCATCTTTGACAAAGTTGTCCGGGGCAAGGATGTTCCGGTCATGAACAAGATGGAGCTTGTCCGCGTCGATAAGATTGGTTTGGTCAAGTGGGCCTCCCAACTAAGAGATTGGGGTTTCGAAGGGATCGACCCCAAGTACCTGCATTGACGGTCTTGTACCTTTAGCCAAGGTCAAAGTGCTATGCTAAACCGTGGCCCGGGGTTCCGGGCCGGACAATAAGCTATCCGAGGTTTCGCAGTTGAAACAGTACACCCCAGACAAAATCCGCAACGTCGCCATTGTAGGTCACGGTGGCTCAGGCAAGACCATGCTTGTGGAGCATATGCTCTTTACTGCCGGGGCCACCGACAGAATAGGAACGGTCGATGGAGGCAACGCCCAAAGCGACTTCGATCCGCTCGAGGTCAAGCGAAAAATTTCGATCAGCGCGTCCGTGTTGCCCTTGGAGTGGCACGACCACAAAATCAACTTGATCGATGTTCCTGGTTTTCCTGACTTTATTGGAGACCTCCATGCAGTAGCCAGGGTCGTCGACGCCATGATCATCGTCTGTGAAGCCAAGCGCGACCTTGACGTTGGATTTGACCTCGCTTGGGAGGCGGCCGAAAAGAACGGGCTTGCCCGATGCATTTTTGTTAATAAGCTTGAGCGCGATAATGCGGATTTTGAGGGCCTGATGGAGACTCTTCACGCACGATTCGGAAACTCTGTCGTTGATTGCCAGATCCCGATTGGACACCAAGCCGCATTCAGTGGCGTGCTCGACCTCATCAATATGAAGGTGTACAAGGGAAAGGACAGAGGGGAAGAGATCGAAGACATTCCAGTTGGGTACACCGACGAGGCGGCAAAGCTGCGCGAAAAACTCATGGACGCAGCTGCCGAGGGCGACGACGCTCTCATGGAAAAGTATTTGGGTGGGGAAGAACTGACCTCAGAAGAAGTCGAACACGGGCTCATGCAAGGGACGCTCCATGGCCGAGTGATCCCAGTTCTGATCGGGTCGGCTGCCAGTGGAATTGGTGTCGCGACTTTGCTAGATCGAATCGTAGGCGAGCTGCCGTCCCCGCTGACGCACCCCTTCACGACGAGCGATGGAAGGAAGCTTGAAGAGGATCCGAACGGGCCGCTAGTTGGATTTGTATTCAAAACCACAGCTGACCCCTATGTTGGAAAAATCAACTATGTGCGTGTTTTTAGCGGAATGCTGAAGGCGGACGACCACGTCTGGAACACAAACCATGAGAGGGATGAACGGGTTCACAACCTCTTTTTTGCCCACGGAAAGAACCAAGAACCTGCGCAAGTCGTGTGGGCCGGCGACATCTGCGCTGTGGCGAAACTCCAGGACACGCACACAGGAGACACACTCACAACGCAAAAGGACAAGATCACACTGCCTGGGATCGAGTTTCCTGAGCCAATTTACCGGGTGTCTATCCACCCCGTGACTAAGGCCGACGAGGACAAACTCGGCTCAACATTGGAGCGGATTCTTGAAGAAGACCCGACGCTCCGTTACACACGTGACACGGTGATGCACCAGGAGTTGCTGGAGGGAATGGGAGACATCCACATCGACACGGCAGTAGACAAGCTTAAATCGAGGTTTGGAGTGAGCGTCACTCTCGGCGAGGCGAAGGTTCCGTATCAAGAGACTATCAAAGGTTCGGCCAAAGCCCAAGGCAAGTTTAAGAGACAGACTGGTGGCAAAGGCCAATATGGGGACTGCTGGCTCGAACTGGGACCCATGGGCCGAGGCGAAGGATTTTCCTTTGACAACAAAGTCGTCGGGGGCTCTATTCCAAAGAACTACATCCCTGCCATCGAAAAAGGTGTCAGGGAGACCATGGTCTCAGGCTTCATGGCTGGCTACCCGGTCGTGGACGTCAAAGTGACGGTCTATGACGGCAGCTACCATGATGTGGACTCAAGCGAGCAAGCATTCAAGACGGCAGCTCGGATCGGTTTCAAAGCAGCAGCCGAAAAGGCCATGCCGACAATCATCGAAC
>JAEURO010000176.1 GCA_016788345.1 Chthonomonadaceae bacterium | reverse complement strand
CTTGCAGCACCTTGTGAACATTACTGCACGAAGGTTTAATTACCGGGTTGTCAGCTTGCGCCTCCTGGATGACACAAAAGAATCTCTCATCTTGCGGGCGGCCTATTCGCACCACCGGGCTTATCCAAGACGGCCCGTCATCAGGCTCGGCGAGAGCATTGCAGGCAAGGTCATTCAGCGCCAAAAACCAATCGTAGTCCTTGACGTTCAGACCGAGCCTGAGTTTATCGGTCACGATTTGGCAATTGAACAAGGCTTGCGAAGCATGGTCTGTGTTCCGCTGAGGCTCTATGACGCGGCTGTGGGTGTCATGAGTTGTTATACAGGCGAAATCAGAGAATTTCCTGCTGACGAGGTCGCGACACTCGTGACCATGGCCAAACAGGCCGCTGTTGCTATCGAGCACGCCAAATCCCAGGTTAAGCACACCTTGCTCCAGGAAATGCACCACCGGGTGAAAAACAACCTACAGCAGGTCGCGTCTTTGTTGCGGTTGCAGGCACGTCAGAGCCACTACAAGACTTTGGATGAGGCTCTAAATGACTCACTGAGCCGAATTGAAGCGATCGCCGCCGTCCATGATCTCTTAGGCAGGGAAGACCTCGACCACGTGGGGTTAAGAACCTTGACTGAAACACTTGTCATGCACCAAGCGCAGTCATTGGTCAGACCTGACCGGAAGATCGAGTTCTCTGTGCGTGGCCAAGATGTGAACCTGCCGACGAACCAGGCGACGCAAGTGGCCTTAGTTGTCAACGAACTCATTCAGAACGCAGTGACCCACGGGTTTCAAAGTAAGACTACTGGTGACATCCACGTGACTATCGAAGAGTCTGACGAAACCGTCCAGTTGTGGGTCAGCAACAATGGAGACCCGCTGCCGTCAGAAGGCGCCCGCCTCAAGGGCAGATTGGGGCTGTCCATCATCGAAGGGTTGACAAGGTCTTTAGGTGGTAGTTTCCAACTAGAGACAAAACTGGGCTGGACTGTCGCCCACGTGACATTCTTAAAGACAAGTGGGGAGTGAGTGGTGCCGCAGGCCGGACTTGAACCGGCGACCCAAGCATTTTCAGTGCTTTGCTCTACCAACTGAGCTACCGCGGCACATAATGGCGAGGATGACGGGACTTGAACCCGCGACCTCCGGCGTGACAGGCCGGCGCTCTAACCACTGAGCTACACCCCCGCTTGGGGACGATCAGTATGCCATGAACCAGGCTCACGGTGCAACGGAGCCTGGGCCATCGGTGTCACTGCTTCGTAAAAATTAGTGTAGCCGCAGGTGCTGACTTGGCTCCTTTGGGACTTGGGACGACGAACGTGATGGTCTTACCATCTTTGCTTACAGTGCCGGTTTGCGGAGGCGTTGCGGGATATGGCTTCCCGTTTAGCGTTTTGCTCACCATTGTGACTGTCGCACCTTTCTGAGTCCAGGTGCCTTTGGTGACATAACTCTTGCCATCAGGCGATCCAGTGACCGTGGAAACAAAGGTCTTGTCCTTGGCAAATGTCACGATAGTTTTGACCTTTGCTAACTGGGCTTTGGCTTGAGCCCTTTTTTCGGCTGGTACGAGGCTCATGTCCATGTTAATTTTTACTGACCAGGAACCTGAGACTTCGGCATGAGCCAGGACTGAACCAAAGACCAATACGGCGAGAAGCATGCGGTTTCGCATGTCATCTATTACACCGGATTTGTTCAATAAGTTGTCTGATTTGGACCCTTAAAGTTCAAAATCTTTGTTCACTGGTGGCACCGGTCTCGCCATTGGTCTCTTCTCGATCCTTTTGGCGAATGCGCTCGTCTCGGACAAAGAGAGTGCCCAGCAAACTCCACATACGCCCAATGGCAAGAGAATGACCGGGTTAAATGGTGCGCCGTGCCGTCCAAGCAGGCTCAGAAGTCCCTCAAGACCCTTTGGAACTGCCACTGCGATTGCCAGCGACACGAGCCAGACTCCAAAGATCCATGCACCCCGCTTAGTCTGCCCTAAGGCTATCTCGCCGAGGCCCGGGAGAAAGAAGGACAGCATGACCGCGGCTTTTCCACCCGCAAGTGAGTCGTCAGGCACTGCTTGTGCGAAGAGTGGATCCATGGCCAATTGCACAGCAAGAACGGTCTCCCCGTACTTCCGCTCAGCAGACGAGTTAGTCGGATCGAGTGTTACGGCCAATCCATAAGCGTCGCGGGCCCGCCTGACCCGCTTCGCAAAAACGAGGGCGTCTCCTAGAGCCTCCTGGACAGAGCTAGATCCCGGAGCGACCTGGGCGGCCCGTTCAGCTGCGTCTAAGTAAGCGTCACTGTCGTTCCTGATCCGTGCCAGGCTCCCTTGCTGCAAGATTCGTTCGGCCTCAGCGACTTGCTCGACCGTCGGCGCGGCCGGAAGTTGAAGTTCCTCCTGGTTCGGGCTGGGGTCTACACGATCAGATTGGGATCGGCCGGGGTCGTCTTCCATAAGGTCTCCAAATCATAGAATTCACGTTTCTCCTCAAGCATAACGTGAAAGACGACATCCCCAAAGTCAAAGTATGTCCAGCCGCCAGATTTCGGACCGACGTTGGTTCGAAGGGGCTTGATACCCAGGTCGCGAAGTCTGTCGCCGACCTTTTCGGCTATGGCGTTGACATGGGTGTCGCTCGTTCCAGAGCAAACAATCATGAAGTCCATGAGTGCGCTCTTGTCCCTTACGGGAACGACCTCAATGTTTTCAGCTTTCATATCGTCGGCAAACTGCTTGATCAGCTCGACTTTCTCGTCGACCGGGGCGTTTTTCTTGCTATCTATAGAGGCCAATGTCTTTAATGTACTCCCAAACGGCTGGTTTGATCCAGCTTTGCACGTCGAATCCTTGTCGGATGTGGTTCCGAACAAGCGTTGATGAAATTTTGACGGGTTCCATTGGGACCACGTCAACAACATGGCGCAGGTCCGGTAAGGATGTCATCGCCCTAATGATTGATGGAATATCGTCTCCGTCGCGTGGCACGACGGCCAGCCGGCTCATAGCCATGACTTTTTCGGGATGGCTCCATCGGTCAAACGACTTCAGGGCGTCGCTTCCAAGCACGAGCCAGTAGTTCGCCGGTCTTGCCAATCGCAATTCGGACAATGTTTCGTAAGTGTAACTTGGGCCACCTCGTGTGACTTCGATATCACAAACAGAAAGGCCTTCTTCGCCCGAAACGGCCAATTCAACCATTTTGAGCCTTGTCTTAGGGTGCGTCCTAGAAGGTTTCAGCGGGTTAGCTGAAGCGGGAACAAAGAGGACTTCATCCAATCCAAGCTCATTGAGAACTGTTTTGGCAACGTCGATGTGACCGTTATGCGGGGGGTCGAAGCTCCCGCCTAAGATAGCCGTTTTCATCCACCCTCCAGGTAAGAAAACACAAAGTCGCCAATGACAACTTGGTCACCATCCTCGGCACCAAGCTCCCGTAGCCGGTCAATGATCCCCATCCTGACGAACTTTCTGTACAAGTATCGAACAGCTTCGTTATTCCCGAGGTCTGTCATTTGAACTGCTCGCTCGACACCCTTGCCCGTCACCACGAAGCCCTCTGGTGAGCCGGCGACATCCCAAGTTTCGGTTTGCTTTTCTGTCGGCAACGGTCGAAGAACAATCGGTATTGGCACTGAATCCGAAATGTCTAGCAGTTCCTTGACTCGATAGAGGAGCGGCTGGATACCTGCCCCAGTCACTCCTGAAACAACGAACACATCAGCATCACGTCCAAGAAACGGAGCGACCTCTGGCGGTGTCGACTTGCCGTCAACTGGGCCTGGTGACAGCGTCGTAGGGGCTAAATCTGCCTTGTTCAGCGCGATGACTTTTGGCAGACGGCCAAGGTCATCGGCAAACTCTCGAAGCTCCCTTTCTACAATCTCATAGTTTTGGATAGGATCCGAACCGTCGAGAGGGAAGAGATCAACCAAGTGGATCAAGACCCGTGTACGCTTGATGTGCCTCAGGAACTGGTGCCCGAGACCAACGCCCTGGCTGGCACCTTCTATTAGGCCGGGCATGTCCGCCAAGGTGAATGTCTTGTCCCCTAAGCTTACGACTCCCAGGTTCGGCGTAATTGTCGTAAAGGGATAGGCGGCAATCTTGGGCTTAGCCGCCGAGCATGCTGAAATCAAAGTGCTTTTGCCGGCGTTTGGGAGCCCGACGATGCCGACATCTGCCAAGAGTCTTAGCTCTAGCTTGGCCTCAACGACTTCGCTTGGTCCACCAAGTTCAGCCATTGTTGGCGATTGTCGCACACTGTTTGTAAAGTGGAGGTTGCCACGGCCTCCTCGCCCACCTCGGACGACTATGTGTGTCGAGCCATCTGAATCGAGATCCGCGACGACTTCGCCACCGACTGACACTATTGTGCCGATTGGTACCCTGAGTTCCAGATTTTTGGCGTCGCGTCCGTGCTTGTTGCCATGCGCGTCAGTCCCATCTTCGGCTTCGTAATGATCGCACAACATGTAGGCATAGAGAGTCCGCACACCCTTGTCCGCGATGAGGACAATGTCTCCGCCCCGACCGCCGTCCGATCCGTTAGGGCCACCGCGGGGCACATGCTTCTCACGATGGAAACTGCTCGACCCTTTACCTCCCTTTCCGCTTTGGAATCGAATGGAAACGTCGTCGACAAATTGGCTCACGTGTCCTCCCGCACCGGCTCGTCATCGAGCAACCCCGGGATAAGCCTGACAATGAGTTTTGAATTCTCTATGTCGATTGCCTTGACAAACTCTTTAACAAAGGGAATGTAGCGGCCGCTGACCAGGAGCAAGTCTTGAGCCGGGGCGTGTTCAATACCCTGTACTTTTCCCAGTTCGACTCCCTCCTCTGAAACGACCGCCAATCCAATAAGGTCGCTGGCAAGAAACTCGTCCTGAGGAATTGACTTAGGCCTTGCGCTACTTGCAAAAACTTCGGACCACTTGAGTTGTTCTGCTTCGGTCATCGTCTCGACTCCTTGGACAGTCATCGTGACTTGGTCGCCGTTCCAAGAAGAGCTTAGGATCCTTCTAGGAACACCCTTGATGATGACAGTCTCACCCTTGGCGAACCGCGA
>JAEURO010000175.1 GCA_016788345.1 Chthonomonadaceae bacterium | reverse complement strand
GGGATCAATGAAAACGGCACGATTGTTGGCACGACCACCAATGGTCCGAGTCAAGCGGTCTTGTGGAAGTATTCACCTCTCACTGGATATAACGTAGCGACCCCTATCGGCTTACCAGGATCTACCAGCTCAGTTGGCCTGAGTGTAGCCTCGGGTGACCGTGCCGTTGGTTCGGCGGTCGTGAGCGGTAGCGAAGTGCCATTTTTCTTTGACGGCAATACGACCGTGCAGCTGCAACTCCCTGGATCTTTTACAATTGGAGCAGCTACGGCGATCGATGGCAACACGATCGTGGGCTGGGCTGGAAACAACCTGGGAACCAAACACGCGGTCAAGTGGTCGTTTGCGGCTAACACTTGGCTTCCAGAAGACATTCAGGGCACCCCGATAAACTACTTTTCCAACTCAGGAATTTTTGGGGTAGTGAGTTCAGAAGCCTTGGGGACGAACTCGGACGGTGAAGTCGTTGGAAAATTCTTCGATGGTTCAAGAACGAGAAGCTTTGTATTCTCCCCAACAAGATGGGGAAACATAAAAATAAAGGAGCCGACACCCGGAGCAAACTATGCCGTAGCTGTTGACATCAACAAGCAAGGTTGGATAGCCGGCCAACGCCAGCTGTCGAGCAACGCCCCCACGAGGCCGTTTTTTGCCAACGTTAACACGGAGAACTTTCCTGGTGACGTCAGAGATCTCAACAATTCTGGAGAATCCTCGAACGGTTACACCTCGGGCACCTTGGAAAGTGTTAACGCCATGAGCGACGAAATCACGGGCCTGGGTGAAAACGCCTTACCGAGCATGGCTCTGACAGGGAAAAGCCTTTCAGGGCAAATCGATCAAGCGGTCGTTGCCCGCGCCAAGGACACGGGGATCCAACAACCGCATGATGGTCTGGCGCAAGGCGGGTTGCGAGTCCAAGGGGGCTCAACAATCGAGAGTTTCTATACGATTGAGGCCCATTCCCAGTTCAAGACGGCGTCCGCGCTCGTCGACGACCCCAGCCACGAGCCGGATAGCAACCCTCTAACGGCAAGGTATCACGTCGACTCTAATCTTAATGGTGGAACGAGTGAATATGAAGGCAACGTTACGTATCCTGAAGGATCAGCTTACAGTGCTCCCAGCCCTCAGATTGAGATTAGAGACATTGATGCTGGAAAAACTTTCACACTTTCATGTATTAGCATTGGCAAAAGCAATAGGGTCGAAACCCCATTCTTCACTGTTCCTAATCTGAGTCCCCAGATCGATCAAGTCTCCATGACCCCCAACCCTGGCAACATCGGGCAGTCAGTAACCCTCTCGGCCCGCTTGACTTATCTCTACAAAAGCCAGATCAAACCGGTGGCGAGCAAGACGCTTCACTTTGTCTTAAAGGACCCTATCAGTGGGTTTGAGCAAGTGTTCAGCGGTGTCAACGGGGTGCAGACCGGCTTGGACGGGGTTGCCAGTGTCACCGCGACCATCGACCCGAGGATCGGGGTTGGAAGCAAGAACATCATCGTAACCTTCAACGGGTTCAGTGGAGACGTGTCCAACTTCCCTTGGTACAACGAGGTGGACGGTTCGGGACAGGGCACGGTCCAATCATCGACGAGCCTATCGGTTGACAACCTCCGGGCTCTGCCGGGTGACTATGTCACGATCAGCTCGCTGCTCAAGCAAGACGCGGTGAACGGCTTGCCTATCGGTGGCCAGACCGTCCACTATTTCATCAACGGGTCGAACATCGCCGTCAACGCGGTGACCAACTCCAGCGGTGTCTCGTCGGTGGTCTACCAGGTTCCGCCGAACACAACCCAGTTCAAGAAAATTCCGATCCAAGCCGTTTTTGACGGGGTGACGAACATCTTTGGCACCTCGGGCAACGGGTCGATCCAGATTAGCCCGGGTGGGATCATCGACCAGCTTCTGGGCCACGTGCCGAGCGGGGCTTCCAACGCACAACCCTCGAACACGACCGAATACGGCAATGTGTTCTTCGAAATGACATTCGGCGAGGCCATCACCGGCGTCGCCGCCGACAACGGGACGACCGTCCTGGAACCAGGATGGTGGCACGCCGTGCCGCTGTTCTTCCTGGGGATCAAATTCTAATTAGGAGACATACGAAGATGAAACTCAATCACTTTCTCGCCGCAGCCTTAGCTTGCGCCGCAAATCTTGGCCAGGCCCAAACCGCGCCCTCAGGCTTGACGTTCCAGGGCAGGTTGACGACCCTCGCCGGGCAGCCGGTGGCCAACGGGACGGCCAAGGTCCGGGTGCGCATCTTTGACGCGCCTTCCGGCGGAACGCGGCTCTGGACGAGCGGCGAGGGAGCCGGGCAGGAACTGACTGTGCCTGTGCGGAACGGGGTCTTCTCCACCGTTCTGTCACAGGGGTTCAATTCCAGCAATCAAGCCCTCACCATTGGGCCAAGCGTTTTCCAAGGCGGGGTCATCTATGTTGAAGTCCAACCCCTCAACCAGACCCCCATCGTCCCGCGCACCCAAATCTGGTCCGCCCCGTGGGCTTTCTGGGCAGAGTCCGCCATAACGGTCAAGGATGGGGCTATCGTCACTTCGAAGTTGGCCGCGGGGGCAGTCACTTCGTCAAAACTTGCTGACGGAGCGGTCACGAACCAGGTGCTCGCACTCGACCCACTCTCGCTTTCAAAAGTCTCTGGCGGGACGATGGGGGTAAACGGCCCATGGGTTGGCATTGGCACAACGACCCCCAATTTCAGGCTGGACATCCAGGGGGGTGAACCCGACTTGTCCATTTACATGAACAACACTTCTGGTGGCCACGCCTATCGCCTGATATCGTCGGGTGCTGGCTCTGGGTATGGGGCTGGACTTTTTAGAATTCATGACTCTAACCAATCCGTAGACCGACTGAACATCTCGCCGTCAGGAAACGTTGCTATTGGAAACTTCGTCGCACAAGATCACCTGCAAGTCGGGGTCGCGCATGGCGCAAATCCACCCCTTTCGTTACGAGTCTACGAAGACGCACAGAATTGGAAAGGAGGAGCAGCCTTTGGCTACGACCAAGCGACGGTAATAATGGGACAATTAAATGGAGTGGCGACAATTGGCGGACACAATGGTCAATTGTCTGCCTGGTCGGATCTGGCCCTGAATCCGTTTGCTGGAAACGTAGGAATTGGGACTGCTACGCCAACTGACAGACTTCATGTTGCAGGCGGCGTACGGATCAATGGTGGCATCGGAGCCGACGGTGTCATAGGTGCAGCAGGATATCAAATGTTGGGCAAATTTGCCATGTCCGGGGACACAAATCAACTCATTTTGAACCAACTTTTCCAGTTCCAGGATGTCGTCATCGATACTCCGAACACTGCGGGGCAAGGCGGATTCAGCGTCACGGACGCTTCTCCGTGGAAGGCTGGCGGTTCTGGTGGTTGGGCAGGCTCTTCCGACCGTAGGCTCAAGACCGATATTAAACCCATTGCCAATCCCTTGGATCAGTTTCTGAGTTTGAAGGGGGTTCACTACCGCTGGTCAGACTCGGTGAACGCGAAAGCCGCGCCAGGAGACCATTACGGTTTCATTGCTCAGGACGTCCAGCAAGTCTTCCCGGGGTGGGTGAGCCAAAACGCGCAAGGATATCTTGGAATGAGTATTCCGGCGGACTGGAACGCGTTGGCCGTCGAGTCCGTGCGGGAGCTTAAGAAGCAGAACGATCTTTTGAGAGCGAAAGTTCGAGATCTGGAGGCAAAACAAGCAAGGTTCGACGATCTTGCCAGGCGTCTTGCACGACTAGAACAGACTTTGCGCAAATAACTACAAATAGGGAAACGACATGACAAAACTGCTCTTCATGGCTGTGGCTGCGCTGATCGGCCACTGTCTCGCCTTTGCACAAAACGCTCCTGCGGGACTGACCTTCCAGGGACGTCTGACGACCCTCAGCGGGCAGCCGGTGGCCAACGGGACGGCCAAGGTGCGGGTGCGCATCTTCGATGCGCCGACTGGTGGGAACCGGCTCTGGACCAGCGGCGAAGGGCCGGGACAGGAAAAGACCGTTTCGGTTCGAAACGGAGTGTTCGCCATGGTTTTGTCTCAGGGGTTCAACTCGTCGAACAACCCGCTCACCATCGGCCCGGATGTCTTCCAAGGTGGGGTCATTTACGTCGAGGTCGCCCCCTTGAACCAACCCCCTATCCTCCCCCGCACACAAATCTGGTCGGCTCCCTGGGCGTTCTGGGCGCAGACGGTCTCAAATGACTCGATTACGAGCTCAAAACTTGCGACAGATTCTCAAAGCATATCGAAGATAACTGGCAACAACTTGTATGTCGACGCTGGCAACTTGGGAATTGGATTCCCCAACCCTAGCCACACACTTTCTATGAGAAACCTGTCCGACAGTCCAATCTCGAACTATGTGCGAATCACGGACTTCAGCGCAAGTGGTGTCAATCGTACGACACTTCAAATCCAGCGGGTCGAAGACTTAGGATTCTCAATTTCTAGTAACACTTCTCCTTTATACTTAGGATCAAGCCAAACCGGTGTTCCTGACACGCGTGACATTACGATAAGAGCAGGGAATGTTGGCATCGGGTCAACATCTCCAACGCAGAAACTTGACGTTGCAGGAAACATGGCGTTGACGGGGTTGAGTGGCAACTGGCTCTATGGCGGAGCAAGACTGCACATACAATCCTTGGGAGACAAGTTGTTTCTCAATCCAAATGACTCTAAGCCGGTTTGGATCGGCGGAGGGACAGGAAACTCGGACTTGACCATTACGGGAAGCTTGCTGTTAACACCCTCAGAGCGGGTAGCCATGCGGCAAGGCGAAGCTGGAGAACTCCAGATCAACTCCACTGGCGAATGGCCCTATGTTTGGATGGGTAGCCGCCTGGTCGCCAACAATGATATCGAGTCACTCTCTGGCAATATTTTGACGTCATCTTCAGACCATTTCATTGGATCAAAGACAGGCAGTGTCTATTTGCAGGCTGGGGTCGGTGGTACCGCTGGAACCTTGTTCCTCAATCCCTTTACGGAAGGAAAAGTCGTTGTTGGACCAAACAGAACTCAAGGCAACGTTGGATTTGA
>JAEURO010000174.1 GCA_016788345.1 Chthonomonadaceae bacterium | reverse complement strand
ACGGGTGTTCCGAGTGGGTAAGGGATCGTCTGGCCCCTTGTCGACCGCCAACTATGTTGGGTACTGTGAGGGAATCTATTGGTCCTTGAGCTACTCGAGCACGAATGTCCAGGCGTTCAAAAAGGATAAGCAGATCCTTGAAGATCTGGCAAGAGTATTGTACGTTGAAGTCCCATGACTCTGGTGCTGTGCACGTCAAGCCCCGTTGTGTCTGTCGCACTTTTCAAGTCCGACCAACAAGTCACCCATCGCTCAATGGATTCTCGAGAGAGTGGGTCGACAGCGTCAGGAATTCTCGTTAACCTTGTCAGGTCCGTGCTTTCCGAGGCGAACGTGTCTCTTGGCGATCTGACGCAGATAGCGGTCGACAGCGGACCTGGAGGCTTTACGAGCACAAGGGTCGGAGTCACCTTTGCTAAAACATTGGCGTGGACCTTGGGGGTCAACGCGGTGCCTGTCACATCATTCGACCTTGTCGATCCAGAAATGACAGTTTGCTTGCCGTCAAAGAAGGGGTGGGTGTATCGACGAGTCCCTGGCCAAGCCATAGAGGCAATCCCGTCCGAATGTATGGCGGAAGCTGTACCTAGCGCGAGAAACTATGAAAAGCTCGTGCGTCTCGGTCGCACAAGTCCCATAGACCCACGGCTTATCGTCCCGAACTATGTAGCCGAGCCCTCGATCTCGAAACCAAAGAACGCGAGAGTCTGCCCGTGATTACTGCGATAGATTGGGGAAAGGTCGAGCGAAAAAAGCCGCTAGCCCCATTTTCGACCCTCCATGCTGGTGGATCCGCTGAATCTTTTATCATAGCAAGGACTCCGGACGAGCTTGCGGCATTGGCCATCGCCTCTCAGAAAGAGGGCTGGGACATGACGATCCTGGGCTCCGGGAGCAATATCCTTCCTTCGGACGACGGAGTCTTTGGACTGGTCGTCGTGTACCAAGCGCAGTCGATCACGGTCGATCCCAACGGGATGGTCCATGCCGACTGCGGCAGTCTCTTCCAGAACCTGTTCCTAAAAACGGCGCAAGCAGGGTTGCAGGGTCTGCAGTTTGCTGTCGGCATTCCAGGTTCTGTCGGCGGTGCACTTGTAAGCAATGCAGGGGCCTACAGAAGCGAGGTCAGCTCGTTCCTGGTTGAAATTGAAGTGGTCTATAACGGGGAACGCAAGTGGGTGCCTCCCTCGTTTCTCGAGTTCTCTTACCGTGACTCGCTCCTAAGGCGTCCCAACCCTCCGAAGTGTGCGATGCTGAGGCTACGGATGAAACTAGAACGGGGTCGTGCCAAGGACGTGTTCGACGAAGCTCGGGACTACCAGAGGCAGCGTATATCTAAACAACCACCATCGGCCAGTGCGGGAAGTTTTTTCAAGAATGTCAACGACCTGAATTTTGCCCAATCGCTGGACTTCCTACCCGATCGGTTCAAGGCGTCCGGCGTTGTGCCTGCGGGCTATCTCATCGAGCAGGCAGGGTTGTGCGGACTCAGGCATGGCGGGGCCATGGTTAGCCGCCTCCACGCTAACTTTCTAGTCAACGTCGCTGGAGCCACCGCCACGGACATCCGGTCATTGGCTGAACTGGTAAAGCGTAAAGTCAAAGCGACTTTTGGCGTCACACTGGAGGAAGAGGTCCTTTATCTAGGCGACTGGTCAGCCTTTGAGCCTCGGCTTAATCGACCTCTAGGTTCTTAAATCTGCGTTCGGCTGGGGCATGTCCCTCTGTCAGGGTTCGATACGCCCAATTGATGCGCGCATTGATCTTGGCCGCATTCTCTGCTTCGACCGATCCTTCGGGAAAGCGTTTTGGGTCACTGCGGGTGTTCAAACGGTCGAACGCCTTCTTGACGTCCTCAAACGGGCAGTCTTCCTTGACTCCCAGTATCAACGCGGCCGCCTTCTTTGGATCGATCGTGATTTTTTCGACCTGTCCGTCTTCAGCCAGTTCAGGTTCTGAAGGAGATTTAAGCTCGTCCCAGGCCTTGTTCCAATCGACTGTTTGGATTCGTTCCCACTCGTGGTGGATGTAGCCCCTCAAAAGGTCATAGGCACGCCGGAACTCACTCATGTATGTTAACTTGCGTCAGCGACTCGACTTCGTCAAACGTGGTTGTCAGCGACTTTAGGCGGTTGGTCAGGGCAGCGAATTCAGCGTCGTCTGTCTCGTTTTGCCTCGCGGTCAGCAAGCTCAACCTAGTTTTTATCTCGCTGAGGGTCGCTTCAGCTTCGGAAAGTTTACTATCAATTGTCCGCACCATGTCTTGGGCTTCATCGAGCGCTCCCATTTGTTTTTGTTTGGCAGACAAAGCAGCCTCTATGGCCTCCCTTTCCTGGGCCGTTGCGGCTTCTTTGTAGCGGCGGGTCAGTGAGTTCAGTTCCGTTTCGACCAGGCCTCTCCCTTTAATAGATTTTTTGAGTTTGTCCCTAGTTTCGAGGAGCTGCAGCGCATGGTCATAAATCTTGTCGGCTTCTGCGACTGACTCTTGGGCGAGGACACTAGTTTCGATCGAGACGCTGGGGTTCGACGCCATCTCCCTTAGGCTGGTCCTTAGTTCACGCAATGGCCGAGTCAGCCACCTGGCGCCTTCTCCAAGGTTTTTGATCTCTGGATCGCCTTGTCCTTGGCCCCGACCAATGAAAAAGCTTCCTACTACGAGGGCCGCGCCTGCCAGAGTGAGAATTGGAAGCGACGTGGCCAAGCCCAAGAGGATGCCACCAACTCCTAAGACTGAAAGCAGGGACTTGGCTCTCAAAACCTCACCACCGCAGACAAACTGAAATCCTTGAACGACATACCCTCCATGCGGATTCTGGGAACGTACGTAAAGTGGTCGTCAGCCTTGAGCTCAAGTTCAAGGACTGTGAAATCGCGCCTTTCGGTCCAGTCACGAGACCAGGCGACCGTGCCTCGATAAGGTTTGCCGGGCACCCAAAACCGCATGCGCAGGTCCGACACGCCTTTGTCCTGGTCGGCGACAGTAGCGCCGCGCTGGAAAGTGACGTATTCTCCGCCCAAAATTGTCGAACCTAACTGAGTTTCAGCATCGACGCCAAGTGCCATACGATAGCCACGCCCCGCACCGGGGCCATTTTCTATGTCTTTGAATGGAGCTAAGTCTGTCGGTTGGATCCCAAAGTGGTCGCCAAAGGCAAAGCTGAGACCATATCGATCGCCGATCCTCCCGATTGCACCGCGGGTCCGACCCGAGCCACCGTCGCAGACCGCGAGCGTGACGGCAGCGTCCTCGACAAGAACGTGTGTATCGACCCGGATGGCAGGTGCGGTCGAGTGCAAGATTTCTCGACGGCCAAAGGGAAGATACTGTTTACCAATCCGCCAATGGCCCCTTCGTTCGATGTAGTATTCGTCGACGGTCTCCGGGTCGCCTGAGTTGTCGACCTTCTCGAACCTCTGAGCAAAATATGCCCGAAGACCTGTCTCGAATACAATCCGGGCTCCGACCAGAGAGTATCGACCGGACTGGTCGTAATAGTGGAAAAGCGACTTTTTGACGCTGCGCACTTGCCACGTTGGACGAAGCTCCAAAAAGGGAGCCACATCAGGAGATTGCGCCATCAGGCCCGATGGGAGGGCGAAAGACGACACCAAAAACAACCCTTTCAGAGGCAGATTCAATTCACAGTGATTGTGTTTCGGGCCGAAACCCTCTCGTGGGCCAAACGACAGGTTCAGTCCCCAATCGTCCCAGCGAAATTCTTTCGGTTTGGCACGTGGATCGCCGCTACGAGGAGCATCATTTCGTCCGTAGTTTGCTCACCCCACCGTACCAATTTTGGCGGATTGTTCGGGTTGTTCGGGTTGTCTGCTGAGTTGTCATACTCGGCCTCGATCCGAACCTTAGAACCTCTTTTGAGGATTTTTGGCGTTTTCAGGGCGTAGGTGAACTGCCAATTGAAGTCCCAGTCGTCGACTTGGATCAGTGGTTCTTGCCTTCCGTCAGGATGGATCAAAGTTGCGGACATGGCCCGGCCCAGCATATGCATGTGGGGCATGAGTGAGTAAAGCTCGACGTCGACCGGAATGGGAATAGTCTGGGTAAACCTTTGTGCTTTGAGGCCCGGCTTGATCCTTATCATCGGGTTAGCCAGCCAAGCGATCTCTAAGGGTTTGGTGACTTTCCTGGAATCCTTAGCGAAGTATAGTCCGACTTTCGTCTGGTCGGTCTCCTCTTTGCCACTCTTATGATAGTGGACCTCTAGCACGACATTAGATCCCGGCTTGATCAAGAATCCAGAGTCCGGAGTGGTCCTTTCGGGCATCATCCCTGGTGCCCAGCCTCCAAGAGAATTGTCGGGCATGAATCCAGGCCAGCCAGTCGAAAGGTAAGCCCCGTTGACGCCTTTCTCTTCAAGGATTTTGTCTGCCTGCTTTTTCTCGTCGATCCACAAAATCACATGGTGGACAATCCGCTTGTTGCCGGGCCTGACGTCTGTGGCTTGCACATAGACCGGCTCCTTGATCTGTGGTTTCAGGACGAAGTGCCAATATTCGTCGGTGCCGTCGGCACTGACCTTGAATGGCTTGGACGGTTGAAGGATCATGTCTGGTTCGCCGAGCGCCCAACCGGCCTTGAACACAGGGGCCTTGGGTTCTGTCTTTTTGTCCCCTCTTGGTGCGCCCTTGTCAGCCCAGGTTTTGAGAGTCTCAACCTCCTCGTCTGTCAAGCGGTTTTCGTGACGAAACTCGCCTATCCCGGCGATGGCTTTCCATGGCGGCATCTTCCGGGCTTCCGTAACATTTGCAATTGTTTTCGACCAGTTCTTGGCTTGGTCATAGCCGATGAGAGAAAACGGGGCGACTTCACCTGGGCGGTGGCATTGGACACAATGGTCGTTCAGAATTTTCCCAACAGAGTCGGCGTACGTCGCTTTCAGCATGGGTTGAGGTTCTGGGTCGGGAGACAGCACACAGCCAATAGCTTCTGTCGAGGGCACTTTGATGGGCCTTCCAGCGAAAACTGCATCCAAAGCGTCTGCCAAATAGTGTTTCTTGGCCAGGCTCGAGACTTTGTTATCGTCGATTGCCCCTCGATAGAGTACAGGCCCCTCGTTGAGATGCACCATGACGTAGGGCACCACAGTAACACGGTTCTTTTTGGCCT
>JAEURO010000173.1 GCA_016788345.1 Chthonomonadaceae bacterium | reverse complement strand
TACCCACGAGCCATGTAAGCCAAATCGTCCAAAAAGGCTTCACCATACGGTTGACCTTCGTACAAAAACCGCGGTAACCGCAAGTGGTGGAGCCAGGTTTCTGCTGCCCGAAGGGCTAAGTCTGGTCGAACTCTCGAAAGCGCAGATATCATCAGTCCGTTGCCGGCGGCAACGGCCTTCTTGTCAGTGAGCGGACTTGTTCTCTTTTGGCGCCCGCCACTCAGAGCGTCAAGCTCGCTACTGTACTGTTCTATTGAGGGCCCTTGAAAATTTAGCACGTTGAGTCCGGACAGCTGACCTGTCGCTTCATCGTGGAAGTTGCCCTCACTTTTGACCCCAAAAGCGAAAGCGAATGCGGGGGACGTCAGGTCAAGGACTTCTTGTTCGCGCCAAAGGTAATAGGCACCTTCCTGGCCCTCAGAATCGGCGTCCATTGCGCTGAAGAACGTGCCGTCGCTTCCCGTCATTTTCGACTCGATCCAATCGATCGCACGTCTCAACGCAAAACTGTCCGGATCGGTGTTGCATAGCACGGACACCCATTGCGCATTGTCTGTCAACATTTTTTCGAAATGCGGCAGGTGCCAATGAGAGTCCGTGGAGTAGCGATGGATCCCACCGCCTACATGGTCCGTTATGCCGCCTTGAGACAGGGCCTTGACAGTGCGGGAAACCATGGCAGCGCAGTCCAGGCGTAAATCCAGTTCTTGCTCCAGCAGTGGAGAATGCGAGCACTTGTCTAGGAACTCTAATGCAGAAAAAGGAGGAAACTTTGGCTGGTCACCGAAGCCACCATTTTCGTGGTCAAATGATGTATGGAACTCTGCAATTGCTGCCAAAATGAGCTCCAAGGAAAGGTCGTTTGAACCAGGCATGCTGCGCTCTAGTGCAGCGGCCAAGGCGACCGCAAAATCGTCCGCAGCTTTCAGTACGGAGTCTTTCTCATTCTCCCAAGCCGATGCTAGGGAGTTGATGACTGTCAGGAAGCCCGGGTGCCCGGCACGAGCGTCCTTAGGAAAATATGTCCCCGCGAAAAAGGGCTTCTTGTTTGGCGTCAGGAACAGTGTCATGGGCCAGCCGCCGTGACCGTTGGCTAGTTGTACTGCGGTCATGTAGATCTCGTCAATGTCGGGCCTCTCCTCGCGGTCCAACTTGATTGAAATGAAACTTTCATTGAGGGCGGCGGCGGTCTCAGGATCCTCAAACGACTCGTGAGCCATGACATGGCACCAATGGCATGATGAATAGCCGACACTTAGGAAGACGGGTCGTCCAAGACGATTTGCGGTGTCCCAAGCCTCATCGCCCCATGGCCACCAGTCGATCGGATTGTCCTGGTGCTGCCGGAGGTAGAGGCTTTTCTCTGATGCGAGTCGGTTGGGCATAGGGTGCGAAGTCTTAGCGGCTCCGAGGGTCAGCCATGGCCCGCAGCCCGTCACCTAAGAAATTAAGGGCAAAAACTGTCAAGCTTAGAATCAAACACGGCCAGAGCAGGACGATGGGATGGCTCTCCATTTGGTAGCGGGCCTGGTTGATCATGTTGCCCCAACTGGGCTCGGGTGGTTGAATGCCGATCCCCAGGAAGCTCAATGAACTTTCGGCCAAGATTGTCCCTGCGACGTCGACCATTGAGACGGCGAGAATAATGCCCCACAGGTGCGGGAGCACATGTTTGAACACTAAGTAGGTCGTCGAAGCTCCCAGTGCGCGAGAAGCAATGAAAAATTCTCGGTCCTTGAGCGAAGCGACCTGGGTCCGTACAAGTCTTGCGACTGCCGGCCAAGCCGTGACAGCGAGCGCAATGATGACGGGCATGAGCCCGAGGGGGAAAACGCCAATGATCAGGATGGCAAGGAGAATGTCTGGGAAAGCGAACATGGCGTCCGTCAACCGCATGACAGGCCCGGCGATTCCCTTTGGGCCAAACACGCCGACGACACCGACAAACACTCCAACGACCAAAACAATGACCTGAACAGAGATGCCGACCAAAAGCGACATGCGCGCACCATAAGCAAGGCGTGCAAAGATGTCTCTGCCTTGCTCGTCCGTACCGAGCCAATAGGAGCCAGATGGGGGCAAGAACGGCTTTGCGATAGGTGCTTCATAGCTATGTCGGAAGTGTGGACCGAATATGGCCATGAGCACAACAAGTGCAAGGAAGACAGCCGCGCCCCAAACCAGTCCTCCCTTCAAACTTGGGACTCCCGGATGCGCGGGTCGAGAAGCGGCAAAAAGAGATCCACGAGAAGATTGACAAAGACAAACATCGCGCCTGTGACCAAGACCATGGCCAAGATGACGGGAGTGTCACGTTTTTGGATGGCTTCAATTGTATAGAAACCGATTCCGGGAATCACGTAGAACCGTTCTGTGATGAATGAGCCGGTCAAGAGGAATCCGAAGGATGTGCCAATTGCAGTCACCACGGGCATGACAGCGTTGCGAAACACGTGCGAAACATACAGCCTGCTCTTAGGCACGCCCTTGGCGATCGCGAGTTTGACAAACTCTTGTTTGAGTGTGTCGATGGTGCTCGCCCTGGTCAGCCTTGTGAGCGTCGCCATAGGGCGGGCGGCCAAAATGACGACGGGAATGATCAGATAAAAGACCTCTGGCTGAGGGAGCCTTGGATCATAGCTGTTCGGCAATTGTTGTAACCAGATGCCGAAGACTAGGACGAGCATTGGGCCAAGCACAAAGTTAGGAACAGTGACACCTAAGGTACTCAGGCTCAGGGAAACCCTATCGAGGGCCCGGTTCTCGTGTATTGCTGAAATTGTCCCCAAAGTGATGCCGATCGCAGATGCCAACAGGATGGCTAGGACAGAAATCTTGACCGTATAGGGAAGGGCCCGGGCCACAATTGTCGACACTTTTTCCTGGGTTCCGAACCAACTGTGTCCAAAATCGCCTCTAGCCGCGTTACCGACGAACTCAACAAACCTGACCGGCCAGGGCCTGTCAAGCCCCATTTCGTGTCGGGCGTTGGCCAGGGCCTGGGGCGAGGCCTTTTCCCCGACTTTCGCCAGCGCAGCGTCACCTGGGGCCAACTCGTCTGCGACAAACGTCACAAACGCGATAAAAAGTAGGCTCAATAGCCCGAAAAACAGCCTGACAACGAGGGATCGGAGGAACTTGGTCTTATGAAACATCAGCCACGAACAATCGTGGCCGAAGTTACCTTATCTCCCAGTTCGACGGCACGAACCACGTCCATGCCGGAAACGACCCGTCCAAAAACTGTATAGCTGCCGTCCAAAAATTTTGCTGGGCCCAGGAGGATGTAAAACTGGGAATCGCCACTGTTCTTGTCCCTAGGCAGGGCAGACAGGCCCACCGCGCCCTCGACGTTGGAATGGCCACTGTCTTCATAGGGCACTGACTTACCACTCCCACCCGAACCCAAGCCGGGGTCATTGGCGGGTTTGGTTTTGCTGGCAGGGTCTCCCGTTTGGATCAAGAACGGCTTGGGAGACTTGACAACCCGGAAGAATTTTTGACCATTGTAGAAGCCAGATTGGGCCAAACGGATGATCTGCGCCGTAGTCTTGGGGGCTTCATTGGTATAGAGTTCGATTTCCACCTTGCCTCTGTTTTCGATGTCGAGCACCAGCTTTGTCTGACCCCAGCCCAAAGTGGCGAGGACGACGGTCAGGAGTAGGAAAAAAGTTCGGGAAGTCATCGCTTCAATCAATATGACGGTCAGGCGCAACATATGTACCGCTCAGTCTTGCAAAACACGTCCATATCCGTCATATTTGACGCCGCCCATCAGGATGTAAAGGCCATCAATGATCGACCAAATCACACCTACTCCGCAAAACACCGTTGTCAAGAGTTGGAGAGCCCCGTGGGCAGCATATCCGAGGTAGAACCTGCCGACCCCCGGGATCAGATTGAGCAGCCCTGCGGTGACCCGGTTCTTGTCACTGGATGGGACGCTGGATTGTAAGTACGACCAGCTCCCTTGAGTCATCTGGATTTGGGGTCGCGCAGCAGGAGCAGCCGGAGTGCTACCGCTTATTGGCACCAAAGGTATAGGGGCCGGCGGCGGCAAATTGATGTTGAATTGAGACTCAAACGCGGTTCGGAGTTCCGGTGTTTGGCTCGCTTGAGCCCACTCGGTCATCCCCGACCGCCACACATACGTGTCTGGCGCGACCACTCCGTCACCCGCCAATTCAAGAAGTTGTTCGAGCGTCAACGGGCCAAGTTGGCCGTAGTGGCCGACGTAATACCAATCCGATTGCGCGAGAGCGTCAGACATGCGTTGGGCCTTGCGGGAGTGAACGATTTATTGTGGCTCCGGGTTTCATGGGCTATAGGTCCAAGTCAATCCCGTGAGACCGGAGATGCCTTACGATTTGCGGTGCCGTTTCTATTGAAGGGTCAACCTGCTCCGCAGCCCATCCCCTGTCTCTTGCGGCTATAACGTTCGAGAGGTTATCGTCGAAAAAGAGGATTTGTCCTGGCGCATGGGCACAGAGCGACTCAAAGTGAAGATAGGCCCCGACATCTGGCTTGGCCTTCTTAGATATGTGGGATGCGGACTTAAAGTCAAGTGAAGCGACTGCCGGGTATTCACTGAAATCCATCATCAGATCCCAATGTAACCCGTTCGTGTTCGACAAGCATCCCGATTTGTACCCGGCTTTCTGGAGTCCTCGGACCAACTCCCATGTCTTTGGATACGGTTCTATCAAGATGGCTTGATGTGCCCCGACGGCTGATTCGCGACTGTGAAGCCGGGCCCACTGGCTCAAGGCAGCAAGATACTCGCCCTCCTGGATACCGCCAGCTTGATACTCCTTGAACGGTTCAAAACTTTCTAGGTCGTCGGGGAGCGATGCAGGGGCCCCGGGGATATGCGAAAGAGCCAGCCTCCAAGACGGACGAATCTTGACTAACACGCCGCCCAAATCGAAGCAAACAACCCGGATCATACTTATACGACGGTTAGCCGTGCGCCAGGTCTGGTTCGCGTTGCGAGCTCTCCAAAGGCAAGGCTGCCCTTAGAGTCTTGGATTTCTACCCACTGAATGGTTCTTGCCAGGTTTTTTGGTCCAGTGAACTGCACGGACATCCAGTTGTCGGTCAATCCTTCCAGAACTCCGTCTCGCGGGACTTTGCCTTC
>JAEURO010000172.1 GCA_016788345.1 Chthonomonadaceae bacterium | reverse complement strand
CGTGGCAGAGGGAACCCACTTCGAAATCCCAAAAGGCTACACATACTTCTCGATGGCGTTCGCAGTCGGTGTCGAAATGCTCAACCTCAAGATGCGGCAGAAATCCAAGCCCGTCAAGCTGCACGAGAGCCAAATGGACAAAGGAGGCACAGGCTAAAGCAGGTCAATTAGCACCATTCGGACGGCTGCAGGGCGTCACTTGCGTTTCTGCGGCTCGCCCCAGACTTGCTTCATGAGCGCGAGTCCGACTGGGTCAAACGTCTTGAGCTCGGCGTTCACAAAAGGATAAAAGTCGTTGTGGCCGAAGTACGCCTCTGTCGTCTCGGCGAAGTACTCCATCTGGTTTGTCAACGCATAGTGCCTGACACTTGCGCCGTCCCAATGCAAGACAGATTCATACGACTTTTTTTCAACGGCCTCGCGATAAGCCTTCATGACACAGTCGTTCTCGAAGCCCTTGTCCAAGAATCGGTCATGAAAAGCATGGGCCAGTTCGTGCATCAGCATCCAAGGCTGCTCATATGTCCAGCTGACAAAGTTGTTCGCGTCGCCAATTTCCACGCCTTTGGCCATCTCTGGGTTCATCTTGTGCTCACTAAGGTACTCGGCGCCAGGGTGGTAAGCCATGCATGCCGTCACAGGAGCCTTGAGGTGGATCCATATCCTGACTTGCCGGAGTTTTTTGAGGGGATCGTCCGGAACAATGTGCGCAATTCGGTAGAGCTGGGTTTGTAGCTCACGGCGCACTGACGACCAGAGTTCTGGCTGGTCTTGGACAAGCCCACTTTCGACTTTAAGGGCCCATCCTTCGAGGTACATCGATTTGTAGACCTCAACTGGGCCGCCCCAAGCGAGATGCATGACTGTCAGAGGCAACATTCGACCATTATGGTCGCGTCACAATAAGGCATGGAGTTCCATGCCACCGACCAATTTGGCAATTTGTACATAGGCGAGTCAGACGCCCAGTCTTTCGAGGAATTGACGCCACATGTCCATCAACTTGTCGATGCGGTCCGTGAGCGGAGTGGCGACGACTTCAAAATCTGCGTAGACATGGATTACAAGGAGATTCTCGGACCCGATCCAGACAAAGTCTCCCACATTGTCCGGGTTCCCTGGCTGTCCAATGTCGACGGGCCGACTGCAAAAGAAGCCGTAGACAAAATTGTGAAGGACTATGTGGTCTCTTAACCTTGTGCTTTAGACTTCCACAGTTCGTGCAACATGACGACCTGGCCGCCATGGTAACTTTCGTGCTGGATCACGTGGCCAAACACCCATCTCAGGCTAGTCTGCTTCTCCCATCGTGAAATGAATGAGTCCGATGGGGGCCACTCCTTGATTGAGTCCAGAGTCCGGGTACGCACTTTGTCCAAGAGGGCGCAGTACCACTCGAAGTCTTCGGCAGGAGGCGAAGCCCAGACCCCTTTGTCCACATCGGTCTCGTCCCACTGCAGCAGCTTCCTTTCCTCTGGATCCCACTGTCGGCCCAGCGGAAACTCTTCAAACCAAAACACCTCCACTGCGGCCATGTGGAGCATAACTGCGCCCATGCTATAACTCCCCGGGCGCACCTGCCAAGACATGGCGTCCGGTCCGATTTTTTCGTCAAAAAGCTCTCCGCGCCAGTCTTGGGTGGCGTCTTGAAGAATCGCGGCCAGGAGACCGTAGGTTTCTGGATAGCCAGGCAAAGGCGCGACATCGCGTGTCATGCTTCGAATTATGACTAGTCGTGCGCGAAGACGTTCACCGCAGTCACTGACCCGTTAGAATCCATCTCGACCACGGGGTTTCCTCCATCGTAGAGGAAGTACGTCGCCCCAGTGACGGGAATCCCGCTCACGGTCGGGATCGTCACGTTCCACCCCTTCCAGGCGCGCAGGCCATCGGCCCGGTACCGGTAACTCCCCGTCCCGCTCGAAGTGATCGAGGTCATCTTGTCCATCGGGTCAAACGCGAGCGTACCACCCGCGTAGGTCGTCGGGTTGCCGTTCCCGTCGTAGACGAAGGTGCCGCTGGCCGTCTTCTGGTTGTCGGCGTTGAAGGTCTGGCTGGCCAAAGATAAACGAATCTCCTGAACCTCACTTACTGTTGAACTCCCCATCAAGCGCATGATCCGGTTCATCCACTTCTACTCCGAATACTCCAAATCTTCGTACATATTCAGATTCCTGATCGCGCAACGACTTACAGAACTTGATGCGCCTTCTTACAGCACAAAACCAAGCTACAGAACACAACATGATGCTAAGCAGAGAGACTACTGGTGAATCCTTGTTTGTGGCAACATATGCAATTGAGGTAACTAATATCTTTAAGGCCGATGCCCATATGCTTCCTGCCCATCTTGTACTCTCTGCCAAAGGTTCGAGCCCAAGTTTTTTGTATGGGTTCGGGCCATAAGGGCGAATGAGTGCTAGAACCGCGAATGAGAA
The DNA here is from genome assembly GCA_016788345.1 of Chthonomonadaceae bacterium. Taxonomy (GTDB): domain Bacteria; phylum Armatimonadota; class Fimbriimonadia; order Fimbriimonadales; family Fimbriimonadaceae; genus JAEURO01. The sequence continues at coordinate 2,789 of JAEURO010000172.1, read as the reverse complement.
TATCACGAACGTAATTGCATTCATGGAAGTTTTGAGATCGACGGGTGGCATGGGTGAAACGGGTTTCGTCTCTTGTCGCATTATACTAACTTCCTACCCGTTTGCACCCATGTCTGGAGGGCGAGATTAGTACTTCGCCAATGCAACCGACAAGAGGTCATCCTTTGAGTGGCCACTCGTCGGCCGCATTTTCCAACAGGCTATGTCAGGTTCACCCAGAATCAGGGTGAAACGAGCACGGGCATCTCGTTTCACCCTGGCCACCCGCCGTCGTAGACGAACGTGCCCGAAGGGGCCATCAGCTTATCACGCCTTAATATCCACATCAGCGGTAAGTGTCATCCCGCTTTTTGAGTAGTAGTATGTCTTGCCACGCTTAAGGCAAGCTCCAGTCATCTTTATGATGATTTTTGTCGGGCCATCAAATGTAACACTTTCACTCTTAGGGTAGCCCGGGCCATTAGTCACCGCTAGGACTTCCCATACTTCTTGGGATTTCGTGTTACGAATTTCAATAGAATACGTGTCTCCTACCATGACGCCGTCGTTTTCCTCTTCCACCCAGACAGCGACCCACTCTCCGTCAGTTGACTTAGCTAAAGTCTTCAAGTCAGACTTATGAGTACGCGACGGTGCACAGCCCATCAAAAGTAGACTGGTACACAATAGACTAACGGCCGCGTTCCTGAATAAATTTAATTCCTTTTCTAATCCAATACTGATCATTAGGATCGTCTCCATAAGGCGGCCCGCCTAGCGGACCTCCCCACGCATCGGTTGAAGTTCCGTAAATCTTTTGGTATAATCCGGCGCCCCTAAGGAGAGTATCATCACTTAATCCCAAATATGACCCTGTGGCACCGTAGTTCCAGTTGCCTAAGTTCTCATATTCTTTGTGGCCGCCGTGCTTGTAATCCCAAACACCTCCGGACTTGACCTGCTCCTTGAACCACTTCATTGCCTTCTCGAATTTGACAAGACCCAAATCATCCGTTGAATAGATGAGGAACGCCTCTTTCATTACTGTGCAAAGGTTTTCTTCTATATTGAATCTTGGTGGCGCGATGGGTGGCGCGACATCTTGATCTTCGGCGACCAAGATCATGAATTGAAAATTCGTTCCGGTAACATCTATCCTCCCAACCGGACTTCCCCCGCAATAACCATATAAATTGAGGCCACCCCGATACCGAATAGGATCGCGGTTGAGCCACCTACCTTGGTTTGAGTCGTAGTACCTCTGTTGGCACAAGTAGAGCCCCGTCTCTGAGTCATAGTAATAGCCCCACCGCGGGTTCCAGCCGTCATAAAGATAACAAGTCGCACCGGCCGAGCAAGCGTCACATTTTCGAAACATCTGGAATCTCGTACTCATGCGATCCTATGCACAACTCAAATCCATAACATAAGACGTATTGCAAAACAATGTCACAAAAACTTTGCGCGTCCGATACAACTTCTTCCTCACAATAAATGTATGTGTGCGACCATTTTCCTGTACTCAGCTCCACTCTTTCTACGACCGACTTTCCTTTAGCTCGTGCGACCTTCGGGCAGTTACAAAAGTCCGTTGCGTCATGCCGAACATTTTGGTCAAATGATAGGATCACGCCTTGAGACGGAAAGTGACTAACCTCAGTGTCCAGTTCTAACTCTATTGGCATCCAAAGGTTTACTTGACGTCTATAATCTTCAGCCAAACTGTGCCAACCAGTGGTATCCGCATTGTTGAGCCGGATGTTTAGGTAAATAGTACACTGCATGGCATTAATTTGGTATGGGTACTAGTTTGACGGCCCTACCGACCCCACCCAGGCCTGGCATAGGAACGTACCCTATTCCCTTATTGACTAAATCATCTAACTGGGATTCCGACTGTTCCCATGAAACCCCCGGCCTGACTGGGGCTTTTCGATCAGCCCAATACATAATGTTCCCACAAGGATCTGGCCCACCGCATTTATCCCAGTACTTTGCTCGGAGCTTTCTCAGGTGTCTCTGCCATCCCTCCAATTGTTCCTTGTGACCTTCCCAGGTGCCAGCATTGGGGGCGCCGGGATTGGGTTCGGAGCCAAACTGGAACAAATTGTGCTTGTCATTATACAAGTCGAACCAGCGATCTACGACTATCTTCAACGCTTTCCGAATCTTTTCTGCGAGTTGTTCGCACTCCATGTCGGAAAAAATCCTGCCTATCAAGCCCAAGAGTGGATTCAGGCCAACCGCATCCACTCCTCCAACCGGCCCGCCGGCGCAATACCCATACACGTTAACCCCACCTGCATAACCGATAGGATCGCGGTTCAGCCACCGACCCTGGTTGCCGTCGTAGTACCTCTGCTGGCAGAGGTAAAGCCCCGTCTCGGAGTCGTAGTAATAGCCCCACCGCGCGTTCCAGCCATAGACGTCCACGGTGGACCCGGGAATGTTGACGTGCTTTCCGTACGCTTCATATTTGCTACTCGCAGTCACCGAGCCTGAAGAGTTCGTCCGGTGCGCGACTGAGCCTTGCGCGTCGAACTGGTAGTACTTGGCCGTCGAACCCTCGACCCGCGCGACCAGACCGTCGTGCGCGAAGACGTTCACCGCAGTCACTGACCCGTTAGAATCCATCTCGACGACGGGGTTGCCCCCGTCATAAAGATAATAAGTCGCCCCAGTAACCGGTATCCCGCTCGTCGTCGGGATCGTCACGTTCCACCCTTTCCAGGCGCGCAACCCGTCTGCCCGGTACCGGTAACTTCCCGTCCCGCTCGAAGTGATCGAGGTCATCTTGTCCATCGGGTCGA
>JAEURO010000171.1 GCA_016788345.1 Chthonomonadaceae bacterium | reverse complement strand
CCGTCCCGACCTTTTTGGCCTGTGTAGGCTTTGGGTTGGTCGATGCCCTTCAATTGAGCCTTCAGGGAACCAAAATGGCAGGCGCCAACGTCCCACCAGAGTTCTGGAACATCATGCCGTACTTCGTCACCCTTGTAGCATTAGCTGGACTACTTGGAAAGAACCGTGCACCATCGGGGTTAGGTAAGCCATGAACCCCTTGCTAATTTGCCTTACGCCGTATGCGGCTACGTTCGACGCCCCAAGCTATCTCGTCGATAAGTGCCTCGAAGCCCACAGCTCGACCAGGCCCATGGGCGTCGACGTGCTCGGGAAGACGGTTTCGTTCGAGTCCAAGTCAAGCACTACTTATCGGCTTACAGTCGATCCTGAGATCGGTACGAAGCTAGTGATCGAAAGGGGCCCGCCGTTTGAAATCGTAGCTGCTGCGAACACAGTGTACGAGTACGACCGGTCGCTCAACCAATACACTGAGAGATCCACCAACGTGGCCCCTGATGCGTCGGTAAGGTCAGCGGCGAACAACCTAGACCCGGTCGTAGCAGCCCAATTGACACCTGCCAGTTTCGAAGCCTGGATCAAAGGTTTTCAAGTGGGGCCGCAATGGTCGGTCACTGCGCAAGGCGGCCTATTGGTTTTGTCAGCAGGAGACAGCGACGGTTTGACGAAACTGAGCTTAGACTCAAAGACCCATAAGCTCAGGGCCGCTGAGTCACGTAGTCACGGGTATGGGACAGTGCACACTCTGAGCTATCGTGACCCGTCACCTGTCACATTCAGCCCTGCAAAGGGTGCACTAAAGGTCAAGACTCTGAACCCAGACCTCGCTTTGCCAGCATTTGCGTCGGCAGAAGCGAAAGCTGCCTGCCTGAAGGTGTTCAGCTTTTATGACCATCCACGGGCACTCGCTTATTCGGTCGGCTCTGGGGAAGAGTCCTTCAAAGTTTGGGTTTTTCAGGGTCGAGTCAAGCAAAGTGACTCAAAGGCTGACTGGGCCATAGCTGGAAAGGAGTTCACACTGATTGACAAACAGAACAAGACTGTCATGAGAGGGACGCTCGATATGCCCAAGGCTATCGACACGATCAACTCGACGGGCACGCGAATTGAACCGCTCTTGAAGCTCGTGCTCAAAGGGGTCAATCCTTATCGGTTCTATCTGGGCCAAGGCTCGATTGTCAAGGTCGTCGGACGGGCGACGGTGAACGGTGCGTCCTGCACTCTCCTGGAGGCCCGGTCAGCCTCCTCCACCCTATCTTTGGCTGTTCGCTCGAAGGATGGGTTTGTGCTGAGTCTTACGTCGACCCAGATCCAAGGCCAAGCCAGCGTGACGCGGCTATTTGCGCCGATGCCAGTCGGAATCCAACAAACTAAACTAGACATCCCGCAAGGCTGGCAGACCAAACCATTGGTGACCCAACAAGGGGCTCAGCCATGAAAGTCCAAAACTGTTTTCGATTTCAAAGGAGACTCTTTCACTTGTGTCTCTTCTTGATTTTGCCATTGTTGTGCTCGTGTGTTGCGGGAACGGGCTCGGAAAAGCTTGAAAAGACGCCCAAAGTCCAATTGCAAAGCCATCAGCTCTTTACGGACGATAAAGGCAAGCCAGGAAACCAGATCGAAAAATTTGACTTTCGGCAGCGCACTTTGCACTTTCGGGTCGTTTTGAGCCGACCAGTGGAGAGGGCCAAAGGCCGGTGGATTTTCTTAGCAAAAACTACCTCGGCAGGCAATGGACGTCAAATCCAATCTGTCGATGGAGAGTTTGAAGGGACAGACTTGGTCGCGCAATTGTCGCTTCCAAGCGACTGGCCAGTCGGTACATATGAAGTCCAAATCGTCTTAGACAACGATCCGGTTGGATCGTTCACCTACGAAGTGACTGGAGAGAAGACGAACATTGTCTTTCTTGGTCATTCGATGGCGCCTGACGATGGAAAAGGTCTCCCTGGAAACCCTGTCGTGTCACTTAAGCCGACAGACCGCAAGTTTCATCTTCAGGTCACGACCAAGGGGACAGACACAACGTCGCCAGAGGTCGTGTGGCGACTGTACTTCGTCGATGGAGCAAAGTTGGTTGAAGTAGCCAATGCTGAAGTGCCGAGAATCCAGCTTCAAGACAGCGTCATTAAGTGCATATTTGACTCTCCAAAGGATTGGAACAAAGGGTTGTACCGAGCCACGGTCTCCTTGAATGGAAAGACGGCCCATACGCTCGAGTTTCGGGTCAAATAGGTTCAGGGCCGGTCACTTTGTAGCCGTATACTTTGGCCATGCCCGATCTCAGCGAAGAACTTGCCGGACTCGTCAAGTACGTTCATGGCCGAGGCTGGTCCGAAGGGACTGGCGGTAACTATTCGGCTGTCATCCAATCTGACCCCCTTCGCCTTTTGATCACTCCAAGCGGAGTAGACAAGGGACAAGTCTGCCGAGATGACTTTCTGATAGTGGACCAATCGGGAGCAAAGATCAAAGGGGAAGGTGCCCCCTCGGCAGAAACTCTGCTTCACGTCACGCTCGTCACAACCATGGGGGCAAGGGTGGTCTTGCACTCCCACTCAGTCAATCAAACTTTGGCATCGCTGAGTGGCGGAGACAGTTTCCAGCTTTCAAATTTGGAAATGCTCAAGGGGTTGTCTGGGGTCAAGACGCACATGCACACCGAGTCTGTCCCAATCCTGGACAACTCCCAGCACATACCGGAATTAGCAAAAGAGCTTGAAGCCAGGCTGGTTCAAGATCCGAAGATCCACGGCGTCCTCCTGCGCGGTCATGGACTCTACACTTGGGGCTGTGACATGTTTGAAGCCAAGCGCCACCTCGAAGTGCTAGAATTCTTGTTTGAAGTCACTCTCAAGGCGGCCTCGATGGGGTTAACAAATGGCAGTCCTCCGCGTCCCTGACAAGAACCAAGAATTCACAGATTACGAATCGATCAAGAGCCATCTGGCCAAAATCGGTATTGGCTATGAAGTATGGAAGCCAGCGTTCCAATTGGACCATAAGGCTGAAGCGCAAGACGTCCTCAATGCGTTTGCAGACCAGATCAAGCAACTTAAGGAAGAAGGCGGATACGTTGCGGCCGATGTCATAGACCTCTTTCCTGACACTCCTAACTTGGACACCATGCTCGCGAAATTCAGCCGGGAGCACTGGCACGACGAGGATGAAGTCAGATTCATCATCAAAGGTCGTGGAGTTTTCCATATTCGTCCAAATGAGGGAGACGTGGTCGCCTTGGAGGTCGCGGAAGGAGACCTGGCCCGGGTTCCGGCTGGGACGTGGCATTGGTTCGACCTATGCCAAGAGAAGCGGATCAGGGCAATCCGCCTTTTTCAAGACCCCAACGGATGGACTCCGCACTATACAAACAGCGGGGTGGACAAAGGTTATTTGCCGGTCTGCATGGGACTGTCTTTCATCCCGCCTCAACTCGCCCACCTCTGAAGCCGACGGCCCCGGTCGAGAGCCTGTCGTCTGTCACAATAGGGCATGCCCAACCACATCCGCCCAAACGTGCAGCGGATGACGCCGTACCCGCCTGGAAAACCTATCGAAGAGGTTCAACGTGAGCTTGGGCTGAGCGACGTCCTGAAGTTGGCGAGCAACGAGAACCCGCTTGGGCCATCGCCCATGGCTGTCGAGGCCATGCGTCAAGCCCTGGAAAAATCCTCTTACTACCCCGATGCCCGTGGTTTTGATCTCAAGCAAAAGCTGTCCTCGTTCCTATCGGTGCCATTAGACAACATCATGTTAGGGTGCGGAAGCGACGAAATCATCGGTGTCCTCGGCTCGATGTTCTTGGAGCCTGGTTTGAACGCTGTTACCTCAGATCCGTGCTTCATGAGATATGAGGCGGCGGCCTCCCTGACCGGATCAGAGCTTCGTAAGGCTCCGATGACCCAAGACTATGACTATGACGTCGACGGGATGTTGAGCCTGATTGACGACAAGTCTCGCCTGGTTTTTCTGGCGAGCCCTAACAACCCAACAGGCACAATTCTAAAGTCAAGCCAGCTGAGGGAAATGGTGGACAAACTTCCCGAACACGTGGTCTTAGTCCTTGATGAGGCTTATGTCGAGTTTGCCGAGTTCTTGGATAGGGGCAAGGGTGAGTTTGAGTCTGGGCTCTCACTTGCTGGCAGGGACAACGTCGTGTGCCTACGAACATTTAGCAAGGCCTATGGGCTGGCAGGTTGCAGGGTTGGATATGGCATTGCTTCACAAGTCCTTGTCCGTGCATATAACGCCGCTCGACCGCCTTTCGACATTAACACCCTTGCGCAGGTGGCTGCATTTGCCGCATTGAGCGATGCGGGCCACCTGGCCCGGACGTTGGCTTGCAACCGGGCAGGACTTGATCAAGTCATTTCCGGTGCGGCTAAGCTGGGCCTGCCCACAGTTCGTTCTTGGGCCAATTTTGTTTGCATAGAAGTTGGAGATTCAGCCAAAGTGGCCCGCGATTTGCTGTTACAAGGAGTCATCGTTCGCCCGGGGGACCAACTCGGAATGCCCAAGCACATACGCGTAAGCATCGGGACGGAACAACAAAACGCACGATTTTTGGCCTCATTAGAGTCTGTATCACTGGCCAGGACTGCATAACAACCATCATGATCATTGTCCTTAAACCCGGTAATCCTGTCGCCGTCGCGACGGTGACGCAAGAGCTGGAGCTACACGGATACCAGGTCCTGCCTGTCTTCGGTGTCGAAAAGACAATTGTTTGTGCCGTTGGCGGGGACGAGCACAAAAACGTCGATTTCTTCGAGCAGCTCAAGGCCCATGATTTTGTCGAGGACGTCATCCTCATCACGCGCCCCTATAAGCTGGTTGCCAAAGAGACGCAGCCGAACCGGTCAGTTGTGGACATCGGGGGCGTCAAAGTCGGCGGCGACGAAGTTGTCATGATGGCGGGACCCTGTACAGTAGAGAGCGAGGAGCAAGTGTTCCAGACTGCAGAAGCGGTCGCGAAAGCAGGGGCCAAAGTTCTAAGAGGCGGCGCATACAAGCCCTCAACCTCTCCCTATTCATTCCAAGGGATGGGAGTGCCTGGACTCAAAATTCTGAGGCAAGCGGCAGACCGCTATGGCATGAAGGTCGTGACCGAGGTCATGGATCTGAGGAAAATCGAGCTTGTCGCCCAATACGCCGATGTGCTCCAGGTTGGTGCTAGAAACATGCAGAACTACGACCTTTTGAAAGAGGTTGGGTTGTCTCGCACTCCTGTCCTTCTCAAGCGCGGCATGAACGCGAAGTACGAAGAACTGCTTTTGGCTGCTGAGTACATTGCAAGCGGTGGCAACCAGTCCATATTGCTTTGCGAGCGGGGTATCCGTACTTTCGAGACGTACA
>JAEURO010000170.1 GCA_016788345.1 Chthonomonadaceae bacterium | reverse complement strand
CTTTACGGTGACTCGCGCCTGTTCGTAGTGTTGCCAACCGGGGTCAAGACGAAGTTGCCGTTTGCCGCGAATGCTCCGTTCGTACAAGACACTGCTCGCTTGAAAGTCAAGGACCCGGACTCGTCTCCGACCAATCGCTGGCTACTGGAGCGCATCGGCAGGTTAGCTGCTGACTCGATGCTCGCCTGGCTCAATAGCCCTGACACTTCGTCAGAGTTCTCAGCGCAAGCGTACGACCTGATGCCTAATGTCGACCGTGAAGAGTCGTCGCTGGAAGGGTCGTGCGCGGCAACGGTCGAGATAGCGTTCGATTCGGCTCTGGAGAACAGGAAGTACGTCCTGACCGATGCGAACCGCCTGGTTGCAGGCGGTGAGTGCCTTGAAGTTCCGAGTGAGTTGATGGAGGTCTGGTCAGCATCAGAACTCGGTCGAATCTTGGCGCAAGATAACAAAGCGATGGCTTCACGACATCTGTCGGATGCAAACCTTCAGAAACTCCGAGATTGGCGAGCCATCGTCCATATCCCGCGAACTCTAGTCGTTCAACGGCTCAAGCAGGTCAGCCCGACGAAGCCGCAATCCTGGAAGCAAATGCTCAAGCTATGGAGCTATCTGTCTGAGGACATCCCTTCGTTCGAGTGGGGGAACAACGACCTGCGAGGTCTCCGGGTTGTCCCGGTCCAAGGTCAGCAAGCCTTGTTTGCGGCCAACGACGTCATCCGACTCGGAGAGAAGAGGCTCCTCGCATCTGACGATGACTGGACCTTCATGTCGGGTCACCTAAGAGCGTACAACCCCAACTGGAGCCGCTTCTTGGCAGAGCAACGCAAGATAGCAGAGCGCGATGGGGACGCAGAGTCGGCCACCGAGGTCGACCGAGCCTATCGGCTCCAGAATCACTTCAAGTTGACCGATTCGAGCGACACGAATCAGGTCATGCGCCAGGTTGCCGCCGACTTCTATTCTGCAGGGCAAGTGGCCATCAGCGACTGCGTCCGACTGGCCCAAATTGGTGCGCGTCTGGGTGCGTCACTCGGGCCAGAGTTCCGCTTCGTTACAAAGAACGGGAGCCTTGCGATGGCAGACAAGGGAGTCATTGCCGATGAAACAGGCAGAGTCGCCGACATCGTCCCGGAGGATTGGGCTGCGGCTCATCTTCTGCATGACTCCTATTGGTCAACCTGGACGTCCTGCTCTCGCCAAGAGTGGCTGGACTGGATTGACTCCGGCAAGTCATTTCTTGCTCGCTTCCCAGCTCTCATAGCCGTGTCCAAGACGTTTTGGACGAAGAAGGATTTCGATGCTTTCCTGGAATCGAGAGGCTTTGCTGGTACGTTCGAAACGCCCTACAAGACGCAGCACTTTGAACTCGCTGATTCGGACTTCGAAGCAGCGCTGTGGGCGCACTGGAAGCAACTTGCTTCCACGGACGACCGGTTCTGGGCAAACCTCGTTGACCTAATCCTCTCCCAGGGCCCAGGATTCTGGGGAAAGGCGATTGATGCAAAGGTATCACAGGTTGCGACCACGGGTTCTAGACGACAGATTATCGCCTCCGGGATTCGAACCTCCTGGGTTCGCAAACTCCGGAACCTCCCGTGCCTCATCGACACGCGGGGTACGGTCAGAAAGCCATCCGAAGTCATGCGGCGCACCGCCGCCACCGAGCCACTGCTCGACGTCGAGCCCTTCATCCCCGTCGATGTCGATACGGAGGCCAATCGTCCGCTTCTGAAGGCACTCAAAGTCCGAAGCACTCCAACCGGACCCAAGCAAATTCTTGAACGCATCCGTGCGCTCGCGGAGACCGCCACGCCTCCAGTCGAAGAAGTTGAGAAGTGGTACAGACGCTTAGACGGGCTGTTTCTCAACTGCACCTCGGAAGAGGTCCGAGAGATTCGCGAACTGTTCGAATCGGAGCCGCTCATCTTGTCGGAATCGCACGGTTGGGTGCGGAGCCAAGAGGTCTTCATCTCGGCAACGGCCGACGACGTTCCCGACACACCGCTCATCCGCCCAAGCGTGAAGGACCTGGAACTGTGGCGAAGAATTCACGTAGCCGACCGACCCAACGCAGAACTTATTCTTCAGTGGCTTCACGAACTACCCCTTGGCGAACCGTTGCCTGCCGAGGTTGTCAAGCGAGTAAAACCCGCCCTTGCCCGCCTTGGCGTAACGGCATGGGAGCAGTGCGGCCATTGGCTGAACATCTTGAACGAGTGGGTTCCCACATCGGAAATCAGATACTCAGTGAGCATGCGGTCGCTCACGAAGACCCAAGAGCTTTTCCCATCCGTCAAGCAAGCGAGCGCCGACTTCACGATGCTCGATTTTGAGACCTTGGACCGGTACCCATTTGCCGATGTGCCCTCCCTGGCAAGCTGCCTGGACGAACAAGTCTCGAACCATGCGGTTCAGTCGTTCCTGAAGCGCGAAAAGCCCTGGTTGCAGTGCTTGGCCAAGAAGTTGGCGCGCATCGAGGTCTCGTCCGAGGTCGAGCAGGCAAGACTCCGCGAGGCTGCTATCCGCTTGGCGCAAACCGAGTGGAAGCAAGGTGCCGGTCTGGAGACCGTTCCGTATCTGGATGGAGTGCCGGTTGGCGCGGCAAGGCGCATTCCTGCCGTGTGGTCGGGAACGACACTTTATGTGGCTGAGGCTTCAGTCGCGCAGATGGCGGCCCCGGTTGCTCGCGAGATTGCTCGTGGCTTCGACCATGTGGGGATTGGCGATGCAGTGAAGTTCTGCTTCGAGCGCGACCCGGACTTCATCCTCGACTACTTGGAACAAGAGTTCACCCTAGGCAAGTCGCTGTTCGATATCCCGGAGAAACCGGTCGAGGCGCTCCAAAGCCCTACTGAAGCGTCATCTGGGGAAGTCGCGGTCGCTAATGACAGCCCGACGGATGCAAACGACGATGCGCCGGTCGAACTACAAGCTGAGTCGCCAGAGCCCAAGGGGCAGGAGTCCGAACAAGGGGGTAGCCCACCACATCCAGCAGACTCCGAACCCAACCGGAACCATCAGCAGCGTGAGCGGCCCGAGAAGCCGAGCCTCGTCGAACGGTTCGCGTCAGCGAAAGGACTCCGCTCCGATGGCAACGGCAAGTTCATCGGAGGCGATGGCACCATTCTTCAGCGGGCCCATGACAGCGTCTTCCCGTGGGAGTTGCGCCAACCCGGAAGTGGGGAAAGCCAGTTTCTGATGCCATCCGAGCATTGCCTGGAGCGTGAGAGCATCGTCCTCGATGCCGAGGTCTGGTCTCTGCTGAGAAGCTCCGATGCCAAGTACATGCTGTTGCTGGTCGCACCAGACTCGTCGCCCATCCTTCGGACAGGCTCCGACCTCGCCAAGGACATCGAGAATCGGCGCATCGCACTCTATCCGGCCAAGTACCGGCTGTCATCGGTTCCTTAGCAAGCTCTTTTCTGCACTACCTATATAGGTAAGCTCAAACCAATATGAAGAGCGTCCAGAACCTGCGAAACTCGCTCAAATTCAAGGCGGAAGTCGCCACGGATTCCGTGGCGGTCCTGGTGGACGGTCAGCCGCACATTCTGCTGGGCGCAGAAGCTCGCGTTCTGGTCGGAAAGCACTTTGCCTACGTGTCCGCGCCCGCTTTCTCGCACATCGTTGAGTTGCGCGACGGTGCACTCCAGCCTCTGCCAGACGACTACCCAGCGGAGGCCATCGAATCGGAACTTCTGCCCTTGGTGGAGAAGCCAAGACAAGCAAGAGCGCGTGCGCAAGGCGCGGACTTGCCCGAGGAACTGAAAGACATCCTGAAGTCCCAGATTCCGGAAGGCTATCGAATTGCGGTGGACTCGGATGGTCAAATCCGCCTCGTCAAGACTAGGAACCGGCGAAAAGGGGAATTGGGCACGGGCGGGGGGAGCGAGTGAAGGAGCCTCTCGTTATGCCGCAGGATTCAAGGAAGGCTCGCGTCGGCGTGGTCGCGATGATTGACGCGCTTGCGTTCAAGGGAATCTGGAAGCGACACGCCTTCGAGCACATCCTCGAACGACTGGAGCACATCAAACAGGCCGCTGGTCAGGAGCGGGAGCATCTTCGGAAAAACTTCCCTAAGCTCGCTGGGGCTCTCAAGTACGAACTTGAGGTGAGATTTCTATCCGACACCATCGTTATCGCCGCCAGGTCTCACCCGCTTGTCTGGGGGCTCGGTCGAGCCATGGCTGTTGACAACATGACCGAGGAGGACTGGAAGAAGATTTCTGAGCAAGGCGAATCGCAGAGACTCGCAAATGAGTTCATTGCCCTCAAGGCTGTGGCTGGCATTCTCGCCAACGTCCAAGGTGCGGCGCTCGCCGGAGCGAAGGGCCGACCAGAGCTGCCGCTCTTGAACTATCGGGGAGCCGTCGCATACGGGGAGTACCTTGTCCACGACAACTTCCTCATTGGACAAGCGGTCGATGACTGCGCCTCGATGTACGAAGAGAGCGACGGAGCGTTTGTGGTCTTTCACGAATCTGCAGCAGATTTTTGGGAGCAGTGCCAGCGAGCTCGCGAGACAATCGAGAGCGTCATCGTTCGAACAGGCCAAATCACGCAACAGGACATCAAGTCCTACATGCACCTCTGCGAGGTTCTCACCTATCGGGTTCCGATGAAGTCCGAGCCAAAGGGGTGCTTACCCACACTCGGGACCGGGGGGCAGAACGACAAGAGTCGGTACGTCATCAACCCGCTCGCGCGATTCCCAAAGCACGAATGGGCAGACATGGCGGAGCTCATCTTGCGGCAGATGGACACTCGTGGGGACGCCGCCGTCGAACGGAAGCGCAAGCACACGGCTGAATTCTTGACGTTTGTGAATGAGCATGCCCCCACTTGCTTCCCTCCCGCCCCGCCCTCGATTGATGAGGCTGTTCGAATTCTGGAGGGTGAGCGAGCATGACGACCGTTCGTAAGAAACTCATCGAGGTTGCGCTTCCGCTTGAGGCCATCAACATCGCGTCGGCTCGGGAGAAGTCGATTCGGCATGGCCACCCCAGCACGCTCCACCTCTGGTGGGCGAGGCGACCGCTAGCGGCGGCACGGGCGGTCATCTTTGCCCAGATGGTCGACGACCCAAGCGCTTGGCCTGACCTGTTTCCGACCGAGAAGAAGCAAGAGCAGGAGCGCCAGCGGCTGTTCCGCATCATCGAAGACCTCGTGAAGTGGGAGAACACCACGAACGAGGAAGTGCTCCAGAAGGCGCGCGATGAAATCTGGCGCAGTTGGCGGCGTGCCTGCGCGGAGAACGTCGGGCATCTCCAAGCCAAGGAGCTATTCGACCGCGATAAGCTGCCCGCCTTCCACGACCCGTTTGCCGGTGGTGGTGCGCTACCGCTCGAAGCACAGCGACTCGGTCTTGAAGCCTATGCCAGCGACT
>JAEURO010000016.1 GCA_016788345.1 Chthonomonadaceae bacterium | reverse complement strand
TGCCAAGTCTCTTTTTAACGACTTCTCCCAAGATATCACGGTAGTCTGTGGTCATCTGCAAGTCGTATCCATCCAGAAGCTTGTTGGCGGCACATCCGGGCCACGTGCCATAGACGTTTCCACCGTTAACCTTTCCGCCAAGTACGAACATAGCGTTGCCAGCACCGTGGTCGGTACCTCGCGATCCGTTTTCAAGCACGTTTCTGCCGAATTCGGACACCACGACCAATACAAAGTTCATCCGGTTACTGGCGGACATGTCGGTGTAGAAGGCACCCAAGGAGTCTGCCAACGTCTGCATCAGGCCATCCATATATCCGCCTATCGCACCCTGGTCGGCGTGGGTGTCCCACCCGTCTAAGTCAAGGTGGACTGCTTCTAGTCCGATATTGGCCTTGATCAGCGCGGCCGTCGCTTTCATGCCGCGGCCGAAGTAGCTGTCGGGATAATTGGCCCCGCCAGACCCGTTATAGTGGTCAAAGTCAATCCGGTCAAGGGTCGATATGACGTTTCTCGTGTCTCGGACAGCTTCCTTGGTCATGTCATCGACGGCCAGGTACGACCGGGCGATCCAAGACGACATCTCGGTCATATCTGGGAAGTACCCAGCAAAACCGAAGTTGTCCGGATCGGGGACAGGCAGGGTTTTTAGGCCTCCGTTCAATGTCCGAGACATGCCGTAAGTCATGCTGAGCCCGCGTAAAGGCGAACCAGGTTTAAGTTCAGCGGAAGTTGCCAAGTGTCTGCCCAACCAACCCGTGTTCGCACTCGCATTGTTTCGATCACTTGTTTCCATCCATCGTTGAGCGTCGAAATGTGATCGAGACCAATTCTGAGAACCGACAGCGTGGACGATGGCTAAATGGTTGTTCTGCCAAGCTTGGAGGAGCGGTAGCATCGCCCTTGGGAATCCGAAGAACCCATTGAGATCAGTGGCTTGTCCGTTTTGGCCGCTACCTGGCCGCGGGATGGCAATGTTCGGCCTAGCGGCATAGTAGCCTGCGTCACCATGGGGGACAACTAGGGTACACCCGTCGGCTCCACCGCGAAGGTAGATCGAGATGATGACATCGCGAGTCCCTTGGGGATCTTGAGCAAACGCCATTCGAGGGAGCCATGCGTAGCCGAGTGTTGCGGCAACGGTGGCAGCAGAGGCACCGCCTAGGAATGACCGGCGGCTGACTTGTTGATATTCTTTGCAACAGTGTTTTTCGTGTAGAGACATTGGGCACCTCAATACCATTGGAAACTAGGACACGCCAAGGCCAGGGCCACAGCTTCAATGAGTCGTTGGTCGGTAATCGTTTGGGCTTGTAAAAATGCCGACAATTTGTTACGGTCGTTGACGGATATCTCTCCGCCAAAGAGCGTTTGAAGGATCGTGTTCAGGCACCCGGCCGGGGTCCGGTCAGCGCCGAAGACACGGACCACGTCGGTCTGCACCTGGCCAATGTAGTTGCCAGCTACCCGAAGGGCCGTATTGATCCGCGGCATCTGGGACGGTGCCCAGAATTGGAACCGGTCCGGATATCCGTCTGGCGGGCTCCAATCGAAGGGCACATGTCCGGATTCAAAAAGCGGCCCATACAAAATGCTGCCAAACTCGTTGATCCGCGAGCCACACCCTCTGAACGAAGAATAGAGCAAGTGCGCAGGTCGCTTGTACTTGCCGTTAGACGCCATCAGGTTTTGCTGAGTCAAGATGACGCGAAGGACAGTCCGAATGTCGCCATGGCTTTGCAGAAAGGCGCGTTGTGCGTTCGTCCAAACCGTCGTCCAATTTCCTTCTCCAAGGAACCAGTTGATTAGCTTCTTAGTGATGAATCTCGCAGTGTTGGGATGGTTCGCGAGGTAAACGAGCAGCTTCTCTCCCTCGTTCTGACCATCTTCGGCATAGGTTTGTCCCATAACCTTTTTGGTCCCGCCCGCATGGTCGTCGACTTCAAACCTGAACCGGCCCCGGTTATAGCTTTCGCTTCGCCAGGACCACGTCCAACCAGACATGACAAGTGAAGCCTGACGCAGATCCTTTCCCGTGTAGCCACCGTCCACTCCGACCGTGTGAAGCTCATGGAGCTCTCGGGTGTAGTTGATGTTCGGAGCGTATGCCGAATTGGCATCATTGTCCAGATAATGTAGCATCGCTGCAGAATGCGCGGTTGACTTGAGCAAATTGTAAAAATTGCCCATGGCATGGCGGCGGATGTTTTTCTGGATGTACGTCGTCATTAAGGGTGCGCCGACTTTGTCGACATGTACATTAAAGTGGTCGGTCCAGAATTCGACCATGCGCTCATAGAGCTGCCGCCGAGAGAAGCACTGTCGGTAGATCGTCGAGTACACGAGCTGCAAGTACTGGTCATATTGGTCACGATCGTCGTAGAGCTTGGCTTCGGTCCAAGCCATCTTCGGAAACTTCGTCGCAATGACGTTGTCGACAAATGAATTGTCGATCCTTCCAAAATCGAGGTGATAGTCGAGAAAACCTTGGAAACCCATCTGCTTTCCGCGAGCTACATCGCCCGGGTAGATACCGTTTGTGAGCCTGCGAATGAGTCGGTTAGTCGGGTTCCTCCATTGGCTAGAAACCTCGAATCCTGGGGGATTGCCACCCGTTTGGGCTTCAGCTTTAGACGAGAGAAGTGCAAGAGCGGCTGCGCCGCCTAAAGTCAAGAGCATTCGACGAGAGGCCTGGTCGTCAAGGGATTGGTTTGCTGGCACTGGGCCAGTGCTAGAACTGTGAGTCATAGGCGTCCTCCATATTGCAGACGCCGCAATCCATCGCATTGCCTGCACATTTGCAAGAGTAGGAACTCAAATGAATCACACAGTGATCTGTGAAAACTAGTAATAATACTGGGTACTTTCAGTCTTGAGGAGAGGGGCCTCATACACTCGCAGTTCCATCATCCAGGCGAGTTTCTTTCGGTAAACCCTCTAGGGCCGGCCACTGATCCAGAGGAAACGGTATTCCTCTTGGGAATCGCCCTCCGTCTCAGCAAGGACTTTGTTGTACACGTCCTCAACCTCTTGATCGTCTCGCATGATCCGGTCGTAACTCTCTGAGTAAAAGGGAGGGTATGCCTCTCCAGAGGCCTTGATGATCGTTTTTCCTGCCTTGGACTTAGCTTTTTCAAGGACATCACTGAGTTCAACCTCTGCGCCGCTTGGAAGGTGGCCCATCGTGACAAGGAGCTCCGTTCTTTCTTCGAAAACGCAGAGGAGTTCGACGGACCACTTACTTGTCGAAGGCTTAAGCAATTGTTGAAAGAGGTGCGACCTCTCAGTCTCGTCCAAGGAGCGACGGTGCCGGAACGTCGCATAATAAACAACATTGTCAGCCCTCCAGTGAGGAAGGCGATTACGCCATACATGAAAATTGGGCCACCTTGCCACTTTCTTATCTGATCAAAGTCGTCTTTGGGAGACTCTCTGCGCCGTTAAGTGCAATTGCACGGATCGCCACTTCATGGACACTCAATTCTGCTGGCACCTTAAACTCGGTTTTATTGCTAACCTGCTTCAAAGTCCACTTATTGCCGGCTTTGATCCAAACACACGAAAATCTGGTTCCAGGAGATACTTTCCATTCAACCCTTCGGCCCTTGACAGTGACCTTCAAAACGCTTGCGCGTTGGCACTTAAGCCACTTTGAATCAGGTGCCAACGCTAAGGGAAAATACTCTTGAGATTTTAAGCCTTGCCTTAGTCCTTTCGCGTTGTCGATCAAGGCTGATGCGCTAAAATGCACCTCTCCTTGTGCGCGCCTGTCTCTAACCAACTTCATCTGGTCTTTGATGTCAGCGAGTGTCCATGATTTGGAGAGTTGGCTAGAATACAATCCCGGCCACACATGCATGCCTTTTGAATTAATGTTTTGCCACCAATCTAAGAGTTTTCCGAATGGCTGGCCCGTTGACGTTGTCTTCCAATAGAGTTGGGGGACTAGATAATCGCACCATCCTTCCTGTATCCACTTTTTAGGATCTGCGGCTAGCTCTTCATATTGGTCAAGTCCAGCCTTGATTCCAGCGGGAATGTTTGGCCGATAAATGCCAAAAGGGCTGATACCAAATTTGACCCACGGTTTTATTGATTTGATCCCAGTATTGACTCTTTCTACAAAATTATCAATGTTCTGCCTACGCCAATCGGATTTGTTGGCGGTGCTATGTCCATAAGTTTGGAAGGTGTCACCATCGTCAAACTGTCGTCCGTCTTCAGGATAGGGATAGAAGTAATCATCGATGTGGACGCCGTCCAGATCATATCTCTTGACAACATCCAAAATCACACTTTCCGAGTAGCGCCGCGCTTCAGGGATTCCAGGGTCTAACCATTTGTACTTTCCGTATGATTTGACCCAAGAGTGCTGGGTACCGGAGACGTGCGAATCACAGTAGGGTCCCTTTTGGGCGGGGTGCCCAGCCCGGAATGGGTTGAACCAAGCATGGACTTCTATCCCCAGTTTGTGGGCTTCTTGGCATACGTATTCAAGCGGGTCGAAGCGCAAGTCTGCCCCTTGTTCACCAGTCAAGAACCAAGACGACGGTTCAAGTTGCGACTTATAGAGGGCATCACAGGCTGGGCGAACCTGAAAGAGCACCGCATTAACGTGCGTATCGGCCAGCGTCTCCAGGAGAGTGCGCAGCTCTGCGACCTGTGCCTCGACAGATAGCCCTGGCTTCGACGGCCAATCAATATTGTCCACAGTAGCGACCCAGACCCCACGAAACTCTCGCGGAGCCTTGGGGACAGGGGCAGAATCGTCGAGTAGGGCCATGGCCAGGCACGCGGGCGTCACCGCGACAAACTACCCGACATGCCCTTGCAATTGCGTACAGGAGGACTCAAGGTCCAAGCAAGCCATCTGGAGTTGCCAATGGGGCTCGTGGTAGACGAGGTCGTTATCGAGAGTCAAGGTGCCAGCTACGAATCCTCAAAAAACGAACTCAAGTCTGAGGGACGGCCAACAGTCACTGTCCTTGTCAGCGAGGCCAGTGTCTCGAGTTTCTTGGACAAAAACTCGCCTGACAATCTCAGGGGCGTGTCGGTGACAATTGCCGACGGGTTTGTCAGCGTCAAAGCCACCATAAAGATCCTGGTTGAGGTCAAGGTCGTTGCCGCGTGCACCCTTCGGTTGGTCGATGGCAAACAGTTGTGGGCCGACCTGGACAATTTGAACATAAAGGCGCCCCTTGCAATCAATCTTGTGGAACAGCAACTGGCCAAAATCAATCCTCTGGTGGACTTGAACGAGCTATCGGTTCCGGCCACTATTACGTCGGTCCGTGCCGAAGGAGGAGCGATTGAACTGTTAGGAGCGCTCGATGATTCTTCTTGGACATTCGGGTCTTAGTCCAATCCTAATTCGGCTAAACGGTCCGTAGCGCTTTTTCGCAAGGCATCCAGATTAGGCTTTCCTGACCGGGCCTCTGCAATCCACTCTCGTGCGAATTCACCAGACCTGACTCGGTCCAAAGCCGAAGACATTGCAAGCTTGACTTCTTCGCTAACGATTTTTGGTCCGACAGTGAGCGCACCCCACTCCGCGGTGTCACTTATCCCGTCCCACATCCCCATGAGTCCCCGGGTCGCCATCAAATCTGCCAAGAGGCGGATCTGAGCCACACATTCATGATGGGCGACGTCGCGAGAATATCCCGCCTTAACGAGCGATGCGTAGGCTTCGAGAGCGAGGAGCGGCATCCCTCCGCAAAGGACGACCTGTTCGCCGAACAAATCGCACTCGACCTCTTCTCGAAACGTGGTCGGAATCAACCCCACCCGAGACGACCCGATCGCCGATCCATACGACTTGGCCAATGGCATGAGCGTCGCTGGCTCGGCAGCCACATAAGCGACCACCCCTCCGCCTTCGACATAGGAGTCGCGGACCGCTTTGCCAGGACCGGCTGGTGAAACAAGGACTGCTCCAAATGGAGGAACAATTTCTTCATAGACAACGGCGAATCCATGGGCAAACAAAAGGGTCGCGTTATGCTTAAGCCATGGGCCGACGAGCCCATCGAAGACTGGCTTCATTTGTTCGTCCGGGACGGTCATCACAACCACGTCGGCATATTGGACGGCTATTTGGATGTCTGTTGGCTCGAATCCATCGTCGAGAGCCCAATTGCGACCTCGTCCTTCGCGCGCTCCAACAGTGACCTTGATCCCACTGTCGCGCAAGTTAAGGGCGTGGGCACGGCCCTGATTGCCATACCCGACAACCGCGACAGCGAGGTCTTTGATCAGGCCTGAATCGATCTGTGGTTCAAAGATCATCGAGAGCCCCCTTGACATCTCGCGCCAAACGGTTCCAAAGCCCTCGGTTTGCTGACTTTGGGACAATTGCCAAAATTTCTTGTGTTTGAGCGACGTATCTCGCCATTTTTCGTCCCGATTTGTTCCTTTTCGCTTCCGCAAAGTTCGAAACCCGGTCGGCTAGCTTGATGGTTTGTGCGGCCGGCGACATTTGGCTGACTTCTTCCAAAAGAATCTTAGAGCGTAAGGACCAAATTTCATTTTTGCCGAGCCCCAAGGTCTCGTCTGGCCCAGGCTCGCGCCTTGTCAACTCGGAGACCAGGTCAGCGACAGTTGCTCCAAAAAGTGCCCTAAGCTCTCGGGAGTGTTCGTGCCCGGACTCCACGGTGTCGTGTAAGACGGCCGCGCAAAGCAAATCATCATCGTGTACCCGCCCAACGTCTCGGACGAGGGACATGACCTCGATCGGATGACAGGCATATGGGAGCGGATTGTCACCTTCCCGCCATTGGCCCTCATGGCACCGACAGGCGAACATGACGGCCGATTGTAGCTTGTCCATGGCTGTCCAGAGAATGGCATAATCAGTCAGATGCCCCCAGTGCTCGCGACCGCAGATATAGGAAGCAACACAGTTCATCTTTTGGTTGGCAGGGTAGTTACTGGCGGTGTACAACGTGTCTGCAACGACAGCGAATGGCTTTCTTTGGGGCAAGTCGTGAGCCACGAGGGAGAAGTTCCGGAAGCCCTTGTAAGAAAACTTGTCCGGACGATCGCATCGTTCAAGGCGCAAGCCAAAGCGTTCAAAGCAGACAAGCTCTATTGCTTTGCAACCGAGGCGATCCGGCGAGCTGGAAACCACGGCGACGTCATGAACGCAATTGAAAAAGAAACTGGTGTCCGTGTCGACATGATTTCCCCGACCCGCGAGGCCGAGCTTGGCTTGGCAGGGGCATTGTGCGACCGTCCCAAGGAGGGGAAGTTTCTATTCGCCGAAAGTGGTGGCGGAAGCGTCCAGGTCGCGCATTGCCTCGGTCGCGAAATCCTGGAGGAGTCCTCGCTGCCAATAGGGACAGGAGTTCTTATCGATCAGTCTGAGTTGTACGAGGTGGCCAAGGAAAAGCAGGTTGAGCTCCTTGAATCTCTCGTCGACAAGTCGATAGCTCTGTTGCCTCCTGCATACCCAGAGACGCCGGTGCTTGCATGTGGAGGGGTCGCACGTGGCCTTTGGCGGGCCCTCCACCCTGACGGTGACCCGGTCCTCTGGCGCGAGGAACTGGAGTATCTCACAGGAGTCGCCCGCCGACTGGACCAGTCTACGATATGCGCGAGGTTTGGTGTCAAGCCAAAAAGGGCAGACACGTTGCTTCCCGGGTCGATCATTTATCGCAGATTGCTCGACTACGCCAGGGTCTCGCATCTCACAGTGAGCCTCTATGGCGTCCGCGAAGGGGCGCTTCTCGAAATGTCAGAAGGGCGATTGGAAGGATTTAGACTTTGAAGCCAATCGAAAAAAAGATTGGGGAGTCGCGATTCATTAACCGTGAACTGAGTTGGCTCAAATTCAACGAGCGGGTCCTCTTTGAGGCTGAGTCACCTGAGAACCCTTTGCTCGAAAGGCTCAAGTTCTTGGCCATCTTTGAGTCGAATCTCGATGAGTTCTATATGGTCCGTGTCAGCGGGCTGATAGAACAAGAGTCTCGAGGAAGGACTGAGCGGACCCCAGATGGATTGACACCAACCGAGCAGTTGCTCGAAATTGCAAAAGTCGTCCCCATGCAAAAGGCTAGGGCAGGACTCCTGCTCAATCAAGTTCTCTTGACTGAAATGCGTGACAGTGGACTGTCGATCGACAAGGTCGCGGAGCTAGCCGCAAACGAGAGAAAGAGGTTGCGAGAGTTCTTTAAGGGGTCTGTCTTTCCGCTGTGTACGCCGCTTCTGCTCGATCCCTGCATCACTTTTCCTTTTATCTCAAACCGAAGTCTGAATTTGGCCGTTGAGTTGGAAGAGAACGGGAGGCCCTGTTTGGCCAGAGTCAAGATTCCGCCAAACATCAGCCGTGTCGTGCCGGTTCCTGGGAAAAAAGGGCGTTATGTGCTTCTCGAGGACTTGATCGCCGAAAATCTGGATTTGCTGTTCAGCAATGTCAAGATCCAAGGGCACCACCTCTTTCGCGTCATTCGAGACGCCGATGTTGAAATTCGTGAGATTGAAGCCGCCGACCTCATCGCAGCAGTTGAAGAGAGTCTCAGCCTGCGTAGGCTAGGTGACCCAGTTCTTCTCGAGTACGAGTCTTCTCTTGACGACCATTGGGTGTCGACCATTCGCAAAGGCTTGGAACTAGATGAGTCGGACTGCATTTGCGTGGACGGTCCGCTAGCCTTAGATTTCTTGTGGGAACTCTATGGTGCCGACCGGCCGGACCTCAAGTATCCACCGTTCCATCCCAAAGTGCCAGCAGGGCTTGAGAGCGCCACAGAAACGATGGCCACAGTTAGGTTCAAGGATGTTTTGTTGCACCATCCTTATGACAGTTTTCGGCCCGTCGAAAACTTTGTTGCAAGTGCGGCCATTGATCCTTCAATCGTCGGGATAAAAATGACCCTCTACCGTGTTGGGTCCGAGTCTCCGATCGTGCAGAGCTTACTTGCAGCGGCAGAAGCCGGCAAGCAAGTCGCGGCAATGGTTGAACTTAAGGCCAGGTTCGATGAAAACAACAACCTGGTTTGGTCTCGTGCCCTTGAGCGCGCTGGAGTCCATGTCAGCTACGGTTTTCGAGACATGAAAGTCCACTGCAAGTTGTGCCTCGTCGTCAAGATGGACAAGAAGGGAAAGATCCAGACGTTTGCCCACATCGGAACGGGCAACTACAACCCGCAGACGGCCCTCGTCTATACAGATTTTGGTTTTCTGACGAGCGATCCCGACATCTGCCAAGACGTGTCCGAGTTGTTCAACCTTTTGACCGGAATGTCGAACCAAACAGGATTTCGAAAACTTCTGGTTTCTCCCCATTCACTGCGAGAAGAAATACTTGAAAGGATCAAACGCGAGACTACACATGGTGTGAAAGGTGTCGTCATTTTCAAATTGAATTCGCTTGTGGATCCAGAGGTCGTCGACGCCCTCTATGAAGCGAGTCAAGCTGGCGTCGACGTCAAATTGGCGGTGCGCGGCGTATGCTGCCTCCGGCCAGGGGTGCCGGGTATGAGCGAGGGCATTGAGGTGGTCAGCCTCGTGGGCCGATTCTTGGAACATTCCCGGGCATACTACTTCGGAAACGACGGAGACCCAGAACTTTGGATAGGAAGCGCCGATATGATGAGACGAAACCTAGACCGACGGATCGAAGTTCTGGTGCCAGTTTCAGACCGTGGGCAGATCAAGCAGGTCAGGGACGAAGTGCTCCTACCCCACTTTAAGGACACCGTTCGGTCTTGGCGGCTCAGGGCCAATGGCGAGTACAGCCGGTTTTCGGACGGCCAAGTCTTCAGCCTCCAAGAACACTTACTGTTGGAGTCTAACTGATTAGTACAGGTTTAGAAGATAATAATTCCATTTATCATGTGTACTGGCTAGCACATGCACCGCTAGTGTGATCGCTGACAGCAACGGTGCTTGAATCTGTCTCATAACTGGCCGTCCTACTGGGAATCCCAGTACCAACTTCTCCATGCGAGACGGAACACGAGTAGAGGAGAGCGGTGAATTTGAATGACAATGCTCTATTCGTTTGTAGCCGTTGCGGTCGCGTTGGCGTCCGTAGTTGGCGCATGGCGGTTAACCAAAGAAGCCCTGAAAAGGGTCGAACTGCCGCCGGATGGTTGACCTGTTTCCTGTCTCCTGCGTCCATTGCCCTCACCTAGCCCCCGACCCTGGGGGCTAGGCCCGTTTTTGTGTCAGCCTGAACCCATCTGGCAAGTCGAAAGCACCAGTCGTCTTGCCCGACATACCACCCGTAGAGACCGAATTTGTTGCGGTTGTGACGACCTCCAAAAGGCCACGGGGTAGTCCTCCGCCACGAGTCCAATTCTCAAACCTCCGTCCCAGCCAAGAGGTGTCAAAATCTGCACTCGCAAACTCCGGATGGTCCAATACGTCGATCATGAACTCGATGTTGGTTTTCACGCCAAGAATGTGCGTGTCGCATAGGGCTTGACGAAGCATAGAAGTCGCACTGGCTCTGTCCTGTGAATGGCAGATGACCTTTGCCAAAAGTGAGTCATAGAACCTGGACACTTCAGAACCCCTCTCGTATCCAGAATCACTCCGCACACTGGGGTCTGACGACATTGCCCAGCCGAGAATCTTGCCAGTGCTCGGTAGGTAACCCATCGCAGGGTCTTCTGCTGTGACCCGGGCCTCGATCGCATGTCCGCAAATGGCGGAACGGTCACCTTCTATCAGCCTTTGATCGATGGAGAGTCGCTCGCCAGCAGCGATCCTTAACTGGTGTTCGACCAAATCGAGACCAGTTATGGCCTCGGTCACCGGATGTTCGACTTGGAGTCTGGCATTGACCTCAAGGAAATAAAATTCGCCAGCTTCAGCGTCGACCATGAATTCCACAGTGCCAGCTCCGTGGTAGCCCGCGGCTGTAGCAAGTGTCCTTGCCGCGCCCCTCATTTTCTCCCATAGGCTGCTGGTCATAACGGGCGACGGAGCCTCTTCGATCACTTTTTGGTGCCGCCTTTGAAGTGAGCATTCACGTTCAAAGAGGGTGGCGATTTGTCCATGCTTATCAGCCAGCAGCTGGATTTCAATATGTCGAGGCCTCTCGATGTACTTTTCGACCATCATCGTGCCGTCTCCAAAGCCCTTTAAGGCCTCATCCTTGGCCAGCTCATGTTCTTGATCAAAATGTGCGGGATCACGGACAACTCTCATTCCTCGGCCTCCGCCACCAGCGCTGGCCTTGAGCATGACCGGATATCCAATTTGGTCTGCTGCGTTCCGAAGGTCTTCAAGCGTTGCACTGGGTTCGAAGTAACCAGGGCACACTGGCACTCCATTGTCCACCGCAAGCCTCTTGGCGTCGACTTTCGCACCCAGCCGTTCCATCGCCTCTGGGCTAGGCCCAACAAATGTCAATCCGGCCAAAGTGCACGCTCGCGAAAACTCGGCCCTTTCACTTAGAAACCCATAGCCGGGATGAACGGCCTCTGCCCCTGTCGAGAGAGCGGCAGCCACGATTTTTTCTTGGATCAAATAGCTTTCGTCGGGTGCAGATCCGCCAATGCAGACCGACTCATCGGCAAACGTGACATGAACGGCCTCGGCGTCTACGTCACTGTGTACGGCCACTGTCCTTATGCCGAGCCTATGAGCCGTCCTCATCACCCGTACTGCGATCTCGCCCCTATTGGCGACAAGGATTTTTTTGAACATCGCCCGAGTTTAGCGGAACTGCCCCTGTGGAAAACTTGGTATAGTTACCATCAGACGCATGAAGCGGATCATAACCAGTCTTTCGCTAGGGATGGCGGCGACTGTCGGATGGGCGCAAGCTCAAGCCACGCTGGCGATCGACTACACCTACAAAGGGACATTTGTCGACCGTGGGGCGCGGATCGATGGTCAAACGTTCGTGACGCCGAGCCTGATGCGGCGAATCGGGTGGACTGTAGACGTTCAGAACGGCATGATGTCAGTTCTCGCCGAGGGCAGAACGTTCCAACTCGACAGCAAGCTCGTGGGTGACGCAAGGCTCTATAACCTGGATGAAGCCCTCAAATATGTCGGCGCAAGCTCGACTTGGGACGAGGGCGCCAAGCTCGTGTCCGTATTGGGCCAGGTTCGGCTTGTCGAGCCCACTGTTGATGGTGTACGGGTGGATTGCACAACAAGTGTCCGTCCACGTGCATTTCGGCAAGTGTCACCCGACAGGATAGTGTTTGATTTTGAGGGTGCGGCCCTCAGTGCAAAGGCTGCCACTGGGTTGCCAGATAATTGGAAACTGATTCAGATTAACCCGCGAACCGTTCGGGTCGTGATCGAGTCGCCAAACTTGGCCACTCAACCCGTACCAACCTTGGAGGAAGGCCGGTCTTTCGACATCAAGATCGATGTTTTGGCGAGCAAGCCTAAGCCGGTTGAAGCCCTTGCGCTCATCGGGACTCCGACAAAGGGCCAAGAAACCCTCCAGTCTGTCGGCCTATCGATTCCATATGCTGGTCAACTGAAGTCAGTTCCAGGTGCCGTGTTCATTGACCCTAAGACGGTGCAAGTCTTGATACCTGGATCGAGCCTCGATCCCGCTGCTCGACCGCCAATTCTGGCGGGTGCCTTATTGGAGAGCGTGACCGCGGACGACGACCACAACGGAACCTGCACGGTCACCGTCAAACTCAAGCGGGCTATGGCGTTCCGGCTCTCGTCAGTCGGCGGGTCCGTTTTTATCACTTTCTTGCGCCCAACTTCAGCAGGAGGCCTCCTAGGAAAGGTTGTCGTCGTGGACGCTGGCCACGGTGGAAAGGACGGCGGAGCCACCCACGGAGGTGTTCAAGAAAAAGTCCAGGCATTAGCAATGGCCAAAGCGGTTGCGGCAGCACTGAGCCAGGCAGGCGCCAGCGTCATCATGACGCGGAACGACGACACTTTTGTCTCGCTCAATGAACGCCCTGGGTTGGCTAACCGGAGCAGGGCCGACCTGTTCATCAGTTGCCATTTCAACTCGAACTCCGTCGACGAGAGCCGGTCAGGAACCATCATTTTCTATCACAAAGGCGACCAAATGGACCAACTTCTGGCTGAATGTATCAGACAGCAGGTGGGACGGGTGAGCGGATTACCTGAGTTAGGAGCGTGGAGCGACGGGAAAATATATTCGTCTGGGTTCGCAGTCTTGCGCGGAGCCCAAATGCCTGCTGTCTTGATGGAGCTCGGGTTCTTGAACCACAGCAGGGATCGGTCAAAAATTCAGACACAGGCGTTTAGGGACGATATCGCCGAGGCCGTGGTCAAAGGAGTAAAGGAGTTTTTCGGTGAAGAAAAGTAAGAGCAAGTTGCCTCTCGTCATTGGGGTCATTGGAGTGGTCGCGGTGTCTGGTTTGGGTTACTACGTGGCCCAAGCACCACGGCCAGCACAACAAACTGAAACCCATGCCGCTGAAAAGCAGGATAAAAAGCCCGCGGACGTCAGAGTCTTGACGCCAAAGTACGACAAGGGCGACCTCAAACTTGACAGCAAGAAGGTCACAGTGACTCCGGGTGAGGATCCCAAGGTGCAAGCGGTCAACGGTTATCTCGCGCAACTCACCATGTTGCCGAAGGGTGCGGTCTTAAAGGCTTGTCAGATTTCGGACGGCGTCGCAACTCTGGATTTCTCGAACGAGTTTGAGACCACGTATGGCACAGAAGACGAACAGACCATCCTCAAAGGAATCTTGACAACGATGGGGCAGTTTCCTGAAGTCAAGCAAGTCAAGCTGACCGTTGGTGGCCGGACGCTGGAAACGCTAGGAAACGTCGACCTCACGCTTCCACAAGATGTGATTCACTAGGTTTTCTGGGCCCAAATTTCTTATAGACAAGCACCGCCAAGGTGCCAACAATTGCGCCGACCAACCAGCCCAAAAGCACCTGAGATGGCCAATGGACGCCAACATAGATGCGGCTAAGCCCCACAAGCACCGCGATCGTGACCCAGGCCGCCCCCAGCCGACGGTCGAACAATAGGAAGCAAGTGGCGACTGTCATCATGTTTGCGCTGTGTGCGCTGGCTGTACCGAAGCTGGTCAGGGGATCGACCCTAACGATGAACTCAGGATGTGCCAAGAGCGATTCCGGCCAGCTTGGCCGGGGCCATTGCCACCAGTGCTTGAGCAAGTTTGTTGCTCCGTCTGCCAGCGGCCAACAAACGACGGCGAGGATACAGGGAACCCTAGACGGCTTCCACCATATGAGGCCGATCGTAGCGAGCGCAAGGATTAACAGACCTGCGGGCTCCTTAGTGAAGTTGGTCAAGAACACGAAGAACGGGCGCAGACCCTCGGGCCAGCCATTTATGGCCCTAAAGACCGCCAAATCTAAGTCATTCATACAGTCTCAAGTAATTTAGTCTCTGCGAGCTTCGCTGCGCGGGTGAACGGGGCAGGTAATGCGTACTTATGCAGCTCGATCGGATGGACCCAAACAAATTCCGGAGAACAACTCTCCAAAGCTTCGAGCCAAACGGTGAATTTGATCCGGTGTCTGGTCACGACGTGCGAAAAACTGCCCGAAAGACGCGCCGCAGGCCCTGTGTCCAATTGCTCGACGATGGGGAATCCCCACAAGCCCTTCCACCAATTTGATTCCAACTTTATGAGGCCAAAGTGCATTTTGTGGACACGTATGTGGATCGACATGTCTATGTCGATGCGCGCTGGCTTTGGTTTGGGGGTTGGAAGGCGTCCTTGGGATGAGTCACGAAACGCTTGGCAGTGGCCTTGGATTGGACACTCAAGGCACTTCGGTCCACGAGGCCGGCATATTGTCGCACCCAGCTCCATCACGGCTTGGTTCCACTCTCCAGGTGTGTCCTTAGGCATGTTGGCTTCGGACCAACGCTTTGCCGCACTCTTGAGCCTGGACCCACTCTCCGGATCGGCACAGACTCGGGCATAAACGCGTTCAACATTTCCGTCAACTGCAGCAAAAGGGAGTCCGTCACAGATGGACGCCATGGCAGCAGCAGTGTAGGGTCCGATCCCATTGAGCGATTGCCAGCCTTCACCCTTCGGCCAGCCAGCGAATGTAGCCAATTTTGCAATCTCATGGAGCCGGTGGCATCTTGAGTAGTAGCCCAACCCAGCCCAATACACGAGCGCTTCGTCAATATCGGCTGACGCTAGCGATCCGACATCCGGAAACCGCTCGACCCATCGCTCGTAGTACGGCAAGCTCGAGGCGACAGTTGTTTGCTGCAACATCGTCTCGCTCACTAACACTAAGTAGGGATCCTTGGTCTTTCTCCAAGGAAGCGGCCTACCGTTCTTTGCGTACCAGTCGACCAAGGCAGATGTCAAGCCTAGGCTCTGATCTATGCTACGGCTCCGTCTCCATAGAGCCCAAGGTCATGCAATACCTGCTCATGGTCTCTGGCCTCAGTCAGAATGCGGCCAATCACCAAATAGTCTGAACCTTTTTGGAGGGCTGTGGCCGCATCTCCGGTCCGCTTTTGATCGTGGACGTTCGAATTGGGCAGTCGGATCCCGGGTGTGACAATCACAGCATGACCCACGGCTTGTCGGACAGCTTCCACCTCCTCGACCGAACACACTACACCGTCCAAGCCGCATTCTACGCCCAGGCGCGACAGGGCTAACATTTGGTCGGCGACCCCACGTCCAATCCCCAAATGTTCTTTCAGGCAATGGTCGTCCAGCGAGGTCAAAACTGAAACTCCAATGAGGAGCGGGGCGACGTCGTCCGAGAATTCGTGGGCCTCTTCCACAGCCGCCGAAAGCATTGCTGGTCCACCGGAAATGTGAAGCGTCGTCATCCACACTTTGTGCCGGGCCGCCTCTCGGACACCGAGGGCGACGGAATTGGGGATATCGTGGAACTTGAGGTCGAGGAAAATTCTTTCGGCACCGGCGTCTTGGAGCCGGTCGATGACGTCCAGACCGTAGGGAAGTGTCAATGCGTGCCCGATCTTAAAGGCCCCGACAAATGGCCCAAGGCGCCTGACGGTCCGGACCGCTTCGTCCAAATCCCCGGTGTCAATGGCGCAAACAATTTTTCGGCGCATGTGTACAGGGGATTGTATCCGACTCGTCATATACCCAGTCCTCTCTCATCCAGACGTTTAGGCCGGGCCCATGGTTGCGCTGTGGTGTAATGGAGTTATGAAGCGATGTCCCCACCTCATCAATGGACAAGAAGTCGAGGGTCCAGATTATGTCGAAGTCGTCAACCCTTACTCCGGAGAATCGCTTGCTCAAGCTTCAGTAGGCGGGTGGAGGGAGATGGACTCGGCTTTGGAAGCCTCGGCACAAGCGTTCAAATCATTCCGCAAAACGAGTCCCAAAGAGCGACAATCTCTGCTCCGTGCCATCGCCGCAAAGTTTAGAGACAACGAGTCAATGCTGATCGACCTTGCGACCAAGGAGATCGGAAAGCCTACAGCCTATTCCCGGGCAGAGGTCGCGAGGTTGTCGCTGACATTTGATCTTGCAGCTGATTTGCTGGACAATCCTCAAGAGATCGAACTTCCGATCGCGTTTGATGCCAGGAGCCCGGGTTATACATGTAGTTATCGCCGTTGTTCGGTCGGGATCATTTTGGCTGTTACCCCGTACAACTGGCCGTACAATCTGGCTGCGCACAAGATTGCGCCTGCGCTTGCTGCCGGCAACACTGTGTTGCTCAAACCCTCGCCGCTCTCACCGCTTTCGTCCCTTACGATGGCCCACCTGATGAATGAAGCCGGTTGTCCTCCTGGTGTGGTCAATGCAGTCAATTGCGGGGGGCCTGAAACGGAAAGGGCCGCGCTCGATCCCAGATGTGCCATGGTCAGTTTCACAGGTTCCGACGTTGTGGGCTGGCACCTCAAGTCACTCCTCCCCACAAAAAAAGTCGCTCTAGAGCTGGGGGGTGACGCTATGTCTGTTATCATGCCCGACGCAGACCTGGATTGGGCCGCCAAGAGGACAGTCCTTGGAAAATTTGGTTACGCTGGCCAAATCTGTATCTCTGTCCAGCACGCGTTGATCCACGAGAGCGTTTATGACGAGACAAGGGACAGGATTGTCGGTGAAACTGAAGCCTGTCGGTACGGTGACCCTGAGGCTGACGGAACCATCTGTGGACCGTTGATCAATGCTGCAGCAGCTGACAGAGTGATGTCATGGATAGATGACGCACAGAGCGGAGGAGGTCGTGTCTTGACAGGAGGCCGCAGGGAAGGGCTCGTCGTTACGCCAACGGTCATGGAGGACGTGGCAAGCGGGGCAAAACTGTCTTGTCAAGAAGTTTTTGGGCCTGTGCTGAACTTGCGCAAGGTTTCCGATTGGGATGAGGCAGTCCAGGCTGTCAACTCGTCCGCCTTTGGACTTCAAACTGGCGTGTTTTCGAGGGATCCCGAGGTTCAAGAAGCTGCCATCCAAGACCTCAATGTCGGGGGGGTTGTCATCAATGACATGCCGACTTTTCGATTCGATAACATGCCTTATGGAGGGGTCAAGCGCAGCGGGTTTGGCAGGGAAGGCGTCCTCTTTGCATATGAAGAGATGACTGAACTGAAAGCGGTCATTCGCCGGGGCTAGACGTTGCCAGCATCGACAAGTTCTTGCCTCTTGGAGGCTAAGGCGGCCTTGTCGACTCCAAAAAACCCGACCTTGATGCCGTACTTCTTAAACTCGTTGATGGAAGTTTGTTGCAGGACGACCGCGCCACCAATGCCAAAAAAACATGGGCTCAAAAGTGCTGAACCAATGGCGAGCATCACGGCGTAACCAATGTCTTTGTCTTTCGCATATGCGATTTTCTTTGCAAAGATAAATGCAATAAAGAAATTAACGATGAACATGGCGAAAAACAAGCCAATGCCTGCGAAGAAAGCCAACAGGGCGACCCCTTCGTTACCAATTAGAGAAGATCCTGCCAATAAGGCGATTCTTAGGATGAACAGACCAATTGTTGACGCCAAGATCCAATAGGCTCCAGAAAAGGCCGCTTGAAGCGCGTCCAGTTTGGATGCCGTGCCATGTGAACCCCGCGGATATTCGGCGAACTGTGGAGTCTGACCCATCTAGGACAAAGTATGTCCCTAATAGGCGAACGAATTCAACAATCTAGCGAATTGCGAGCCCTGTTTCGCCGTCGAACACATGCATTTTTTCAATGTCGACAGCAAACTTGACTGTTTCGCCAGAATGGATACGGGCGGAAGGGTCAATTGAAGCGGTCAAATTGTGCCCTTGTGCCACCATGTAGACAGTGTCCTCGGCTCCAAGTTTTTCAAGGACGTCGACTTGGCCCTCGAAGCTGTTGTCCGGAGTGACCGGTACAGATGATGCCGTCCTGGAATCATATATGTCTTCTGGACGGATTCCGATGGTGACTCTAAGACCCTCATTCTTGCGGACCGGTGAAGCCGCAGGCAGTCCTAACGACATGGAACCAATTTCAACTCTTTCTCCTCTCACGACTCCGTCTAGGAAGTTCATAGGTGGAGCCCCGATGAAGCTGGCGACAAATTTATTGGCTGGAGAGTTGTAGACGGTTTCGGGCTCGTCACATTGTTGCAGGACACCGTTTGCCATCACAGCAATCCTTTGTCCCATCGTCATGGCTTCGACTTGATCGTGGGTGACGTAGATCGTGGTCACACCCAAGTTACGATGGAGCCGGATCAACTCGGCACGGGTCTGGATTCTAAGCTTGGCGTCCAAGTTCGAAAGGGGTTCGTCCATCAGGAAGACCCGCGGCTTCCGTGCAATGGCGCGTCCGAGGGCGACTCTCTGTCTTTGGCCACCTGACAGTTCCTTTGGCTTTCTGTGGAGCAGACTTTCGATCGCCAGCATAGAAGCGACCTCCCGGACACGCTTGTCAATTTCCTCTTTTTTGACCTTGGCTTCAGCCATATGGGTCAGTTGCCAAAACGTGCCCTTGAGCTCACGGAGTCTTAGCCCAAAAGCAATGTTCTCATAGACTGACATATGGGGATAAAGTGCATAGTTTTGAAACACCATGGCGATGTCTCTATCCTTCGGAGGCACGTCGTTGACTCTCTTGTCTCCAATGAAAAGGTCACCGTTTGTAGATTCTTCTAGGCCAGCGATCATCCTGAGGGCAGTAGTCTTTCCGCACCCCGAAGGCCCGACCAAGACCATGAATTCGCCGTCTTTGATCTCTAGGTTGAGGTCGTCGACAGCCTTGACGTCTTTGCCAAATACTTTGCTGACACTTTGAAAATTGACTCCTGCCACGTCAAGAGGGAGTATAGCTCAAGCAGCAATCTGAAAAGCTTCCTGTGCTTTGCCGACTTCGTTGACGACGACCTCGCCAATAATGTCAAACTGGCCCTCGGGAAGTTCGATCTCGTTAGCCAGCATGAGGTCTAATGTGGTGTCTTTGTCCAGCCCCGAGTGGTTGAAGCCTAACGAAAGCGCCATGTTCTTGGCAAAAGCGACAATTGCTGTCGTCTCGTAGTGGTTTTCGTCCATCCGCGGATTGTGCCAATGGTGGATGGCCGACTGGATTATTGGACTTAGCCCCCAGCTCTTGGCCAAGACAAACCCTGCTTCGGACGGCGAAAAGCCGGAAACGTCCATCGAAACATCGTTGACAGAAGTGCCAGTTGACTGTGCCCTTCCAATCGCTTGGTGTAACTCTTGAGGCACAAACTTTTCCATAGCGAGCATGCCAATTTCGTGAAGCATACCGGCACAATAGAGCTCCTCGGCCCATCCAGGATGCTTAAGTTTTCCCATGATTCTACATGCGATCGCGACAGCCAGCGAATGTCGCCAAAGTTCCAGCTTGTTGAGGTTGGCGCAGGAGTTTTTCCCCGCGCTCATCTGTTGCATAGCGATACCTACGACCACCGACCGGACTTGCGAGAGACCAAGGAAGCTTATGGCTCTGCCGATGGTCGGCACATTGGTGGACCCATAATACGCCGAGTTCGCGATTTTCAGGATCTTTGCCGTTACGGCAGGGTCGAGCTCGACGGCTTTCTCGAACTCCCTTGGGTTGGAGTCAGAGTCGTCCGCCAACTTGAGGACTTGGCTGGCCACCTGTGGCAGAGTGGGGAGGTTCTCGCTCCTTGCCATCCTGATTTCGAGGCTCCTTAAATCCACTGTGATGATTATCGGTCGGTCTCAAGTGCCTCGCCACAAAAACAATGGCCCTTGGATAATGTCCAAGGGCCGAAACAAGCGAATGATAGGTAGAAGACGTTAGCTTCGAGCGCGTCGTCGCCGGAGTGCCGGGATTAAGAGGGCACCCAAGGCCAACATGCTAGCCGGCTCTGGCACTGGTGTCGACAGAGAATTCACGAAGAGTTGGTTAAAGTCGCCGCTCACGCTGCCCCAGATGTCGTCAGGGAACAGGTTGACGCCAAAGACTTCTCCATTGTTGGCAAGGAGGGCAGTGCCGTCGCTCCAGCTGCCTCGTAGGGTCGCTCCATTGGCGAGAGACACGTTGTCATGGAAGAAACCGTTGATCGAGTTGACACCGTTCCAAAACGCGCTGCCGTCGGTCGAACCGATAGTCACGTTTGAGTAAAGGCTGCCCCCTGCGACCGCGAATGGAGAGTAGCCCATAATGGACCCTCCGAGTGTGTTGCCGCCTTGGTCTGCCCAAGAGAACGTTGCGAGGACCAGCCTGCGTCCAGTCGCAGCGAAACCGCCGAGCAAGTCGCCGACTGTCGTAGGATCTTGCCCGCTGCTCGTGTTCGAGAAATACAAGACGCGGTCGAACGAATTCAAGTAGCCCTGAGTCATTCCTGTGTTATCGTCGACTCCTGTGACACTGGTGAATGCCCCGGAGGCCATGAGGTTGCTCGCGATCCTTGCCGTATCGCCGGGTGACGAGTTGCCTGTGGACCAGACAAGTACGTTTTGAGCGTTTGCCAGAGAGCAGACGCCGATTGCAGAAATAAGTAGAATCCTCTTCATTGGTCACCAAAAATCGCCCAGATAACCTGAGTCATCTTCAATGTTACACAGTTTCCTTGCCAAGACGGATGTTTAGGCGGCAGTTTTGATCGAAATTCGCACTTTTACCGGGCCTATGTGAGCCTCATGGCCTTTTTCGCCAGTGAAAGTGTTTCCGATGCACATTGGCGTGCTTCCTCGGCGCCTTGCTTAAGCATGGATTCGATGGTTGAATCGTCGAGGCTGGCTCTCCGCTCTCTGAATGGCCGTAAGAACTCATTGAGAACGTCGATTAGAACACTTTTGTTCTGCATGCAGCCTCGCTCGCCCTGGACGTCCTCGTCCCACAAGGTCTTCCAATCTGCCGAATAGAGCTTGAGATATTGGCAAACGGCACATCCTTCCGGGATTCCTGGGTCAGATTTCTTAATTTTTGAAGGCGTCGTGAACGCCCCCTTGACCTTGCGTGCGACCTCATCTTCCGTATCCGTGAGATAAATGCAGTTGTCATATGACTTACTCATTTTTCGAAGGACGCCATTGTCGTCTGCATCGAGGCCGGGGACTTTTGAGCGGAGGTCGTCCTCGTCGATAATGTCTTTGAATTCTGGAAAAACATCGCAATCGAACGCTGAATTGAACGAACGGGCTATTTCCCTGGACAACTCTAAGTGGGGGGCCTGGTCTTTTCCGACCGGGACACCGTGTGGACGGTAGAGCAATATGTCCGCCGACTGCAAGACAGGGTAGCCCAAGAGGCCGTAGCTGACCGCTCTACCCTCGGCCAAGTCTTCTTTCTTCTCTTTATAGGTCGGCACTCTCTCCAATTTGCCGACGCCGGTGACCATGCTGAATATCAGGTGCAGTTCTGCGTGCTCGGGGACATGCGACTGGATAAAAACACTAGATTGCCGCGGGTCAATCCCAGCCGAAATGTAGTCTTTGGCCACTTCTCGGCTGTAGGCGCCAATGTTGTCTGGGATGTCACCCATCGTTGTCAGGGCGTGGTAATCCGCCACCATGCAATAGAGCTTAAAGTCATCTTGCAGCTTCACCCAGTTACGAAGCGCTCCTTCGTAGTTGCCCAAGTGAAGCCGAGGGTTGGACGCCCTCATGCCACTAAGTATTCGTTGTTTGTAGGCCATGCAGACCTAAAAGGGTACTCCCGTCAACAATCTGAAGAGGGCCCTGGTAGGTGGTGCAATAAAATGCGAGATTAATCCAAAACCGGGGACTGCCTGGCCAAGAATGATCAGGGCGATGAAAACGAACTGGCCGGCGGTGAGGTTCCACCGTGTCCAAGCGAGCCGGGACTTTTCCGGTAAAAATGTTCCGACGAGCCACATGCCGTCCAAGGGCCCAAGCGGGAACAGATTGAAGAAACAGAGCCCAAGATTGATGAGGACTCCGTAAACGAGCAGCATTGGGAAGAATCCTGAAAGACCATTGATGGAGCCCGTCAACATCATCACCCTCAGAACCACCGCATAGGCACCAGCTTGGAACAGGTTAGTCATTGGACCAGCCAGAACTGCCATAAAGTGGTCCCATCGAGGGTTTTTCATTTGGCGTGGATCCATGGGGACCGGGCGCCCCCAGCCGATTCCAAACCCGCTGAGCGTTGTCAGAACTATCATGATCGACCCAATAGGATCAAAGTGCTTGAATAGATTCAGGGTCACGCGCCCGTAGAGCCTGGGTGTAGGATCACCGGCATTGTCTGCAAACTTGGCATGGGCATACTCGTGCAG
>JAEURO010000169.1 GCA_016788345.1 Chthonomonadaceae bacterium | reverse complement strand
GAAGAGAATGAAATGTGCGACGAGCTGTCGGTCGAAGAGTCTCGCAAGGACGACTTACCAGAAGACACTGGCTACAGAGGCTAGAATAGTCTCATGTATGACGCTTTCATGTGGGTCGTTTCGCGTCTCGCCCACCAGTTCACCTTGAGTGACGTTCGGAGCCGGACTTGAGTCGACCGCAAACCACGCGAGTCGCCTGTTACGCCTTGATAACGGATGAGGACCACCGATTACTCTTGTGCAGGCTCTGCCCGCTCGAGGTCAACAAAGGCAAGTGGACCCTTCCAGGAGGCGGAGTGAACTTTGGGGAAAACCTCATTTCGGCAGTTCAGCGAGAAGTCTACGAAGAGACGGGCCTGACGGTCAAAGTCACCGGGCTTGCAGACGCACATTCCGACCACTTCGTCCATGCCGACCGAGAGCTCCATGCTGTGCGGATCGTATATTGGGCCGATGTTGTCGAAGGTGAACTGCGACAAGAGACCAACGGATCAACCGACGACTGCCAGTACTTTGCTCTGGACGAGATTCACAACCTCCCTGTAGTCACCCTCGTCAAGCGGGGAGTTGGGATAGTCAAAGGCCGGCGAAGGTTCGCCAAGTCTTCAAGATGAGGATCCTGATCACGAACGATGACGGGGTCCATGCCGATGGCCTTTGGGCGTTGGCCCACGTACTCGAGGAGTTTGGGACTGTAAAGATCGTGGCTCCAGATCGGGAGAGGAGCGCATGCGGTCACGCGATGACCTTGCGCGAGCCACTCAGAGTCAAATCGACCGTAAAAAGCGGTTTTGAAGTCAGCGAAGTCAACGGAGTGCCAGTAGACTGCGTCAACGTTGGACTGTCGGTCGCATGGCCCGATGGGTGCGACCTGGTCGTGAGCGGGATCAACAATGGGCCCAACCTTGGCTTTGACGTG
The DNA here is from genome assembly GCA_016788345.1 of Chthonomonadaceae bacterium. Lineage (GTDB taxonomy): Bacteria > Armatimonadota > Fimbriimonadia > Fimbriimonadales > Fimbriimonadaceae > JAEURO01. Next base: position 4,518 of record JAEURO010000169.1, on the reverse strand, counting down.
ACCTATAGTGGCACTGTTGCCGGGGCTATGGAGGGAACGATCAACGGTATCAAGTCCATTGCTGTCTCGATGTGCGTGTTTGCTGACGGCGCGCCTTTCCACTTTGAGACGGGGGCCAGATGGTTGCGGGAAAATTTGCCTTGGTTGCTCGAAAAGCCTCTGGGAGACCTGTCGTTTTGGAACATAAACGTTCCCGCCATCGCATGGCCCGAGATCCAAGGGCACAAGTTTGTTGGAATGGGTCGACGGGTCTATGAGGACAGGGTGGAGCGCAGGGATGACCCATGGGGAAGGCCCTACTATTGGCAGGGGGGTGTCGTCGTCATGCGGAATGAACTTGTGGGAACAGACGTGTGGGCAGTCAACAAGGGATTTGTTTCTGTCACTCCGGTCTCACTCGATTGGACTGACCACCCAGCTCTCAGCTCGCTCAACCAAGAACTTGTTTCGAACGAAAAAATTTGACTTTCGGCCCTTCGGCCCGCCGTTTATCCGCCATAGGGTTGAGTTCCGCCGCCCGTGGCCCCATAGGGATTTGGTGGCGAGGAGTAAGGAGACTGATAGCTCGGATATGGGTTTGATCCCATTGGAGTGGGCGATGAACCGAGGCCAGGCTGAACTCCGAGCGGCCTTTCGCTTCCCAATCCCGGGTTCGGTATGCGCCTCTCGTCTTCCTTTTCAGGGTCGCTTAAGTATCGCTTGTAGCCTGGGTCGGGCTCGGTATTTTCGGTAGTTTTGGGTTTTAGGTTCTCCAAGCTGTTGGGATCCTGACTACGCGGAATGGCTGGCCGGTAAACAGTCTGGCTCTGCGGAATCAAAGTCGGGCCGCTTGATCCGCATCCACAGAGCACCAAACCTGCCCAAACCGTGCAAATCGCGAAAACTTTCATGGCTCTTTTAGTAAGACGGTTTGACAATGAAAACTTATGCTGACTCTAGGTTCTTCAGCCATTCGCAGACAGGGCTTGACAAACCAAGTTCAAGGATTGCAGTCGCGGGCTCACTGCCCTGGATCCACCGGAGCACTTGGTGAGGCAGTATCTCTGATTCTTGGCCATCCAAGGCTTTGGGCCAGTTTAAGGACATTGAACCAGGCCAATCCATGCCTCTCGTAAGATTGAGAATTCTTGCATTGGGGTCAAGGAGCGAGCTCAGTTTGTCCCGGGCCAATTTAAGAGTGTCTTCTCGTGCTGTATAAGGGTCGACGGGGATTGAGAGTATGTTCTGAGACGACAGGCTTAGCTTGTCGGGAGGTGTCGGCTTATTTGGGTCACCCGTCAAAAACGGTTCTTCGTGGGTAAAGAGAGCTGCCCTCCGGAGTCCGAGCAGCCGCCTACAACAATCTTCATGGAGAGAGGCTATCACCGCGCTAGAAGACTTTAGTATGTCGAAGTCTTCACTTGAAGAAGTGACGGTGTGCCTCGTGTCGGCCACATCCAAAAACCGCCGAAGGAGCCGGTCAAAGAGGTCAAGCCGCTCTTCATTTGCGTCCCATAAGAAAATGTCGACCAAGTCGTCCGGTTTCCATTGTGCCAGCGCAGATGCGACGTGTGGGCCGCAGCGCAAGCTACCCGCCCCTAAAACGGCAACACGGACGGCACGCATCACTTAAGTTTATCCGACGTCTCCTAATGGGCCACAATATGGGAGCGCAGATGGAGAGGATCAATCCCACCGGAATTCCAAGGTCAGAGTTGGTTTGGGCTCTGGGCCAGACACGATTGGTCTCTCAGGCGCGCGCTCGCGACGCCTGCCTCTTGTGCCGGGGACCGGGCGTCAACGAAGCCGGTCTTTGCCGAATTTGTTACTCCTTACTCAGTGACGAAGAATTAGTCCTTGCACGGCGCTGGCTGGCTGGTGTCGGACCCTAGATGGGACTTCTCATTGGTCTTGCATTGCTTACATTGGCTGTGCTTGTAATGGGTTGGCTCAAAAAAGTGCGGTACAAAAAGTGTCCGACAGTTGTCGAGTACTGGGTCTTCTCGAATGTGCTCCGAGTCCCGCCGATGGAAGCCATTATCGACAGCATGGTCGCCAAAAACCCATTCAACCCTCCTGGCGATTTCCTGATCACAGTGGACCACGGCATGCTCTTTCGCGATGTCAGGTTGCGGCTGTCGGTCGCGCTTCGAGATAAGAATCCCCTAGCGTTCCGGCCAGATTTGATGGAGTCGGACGTTGAGGTCGACGCAGAGTGCCTTCAGTTATTGGCGGACTCGACATCGTTGGTCAAGGCCGTGTACGCCTCACCGGAACCGATAAGCCACCGGCGGCACCTGAGGTTCATGACCCACATGGTGTCCGCTTTAGGCAGATTGACCAAGGGCACTGTCGTCTATGATGTCGAGGCGAGGAAGCTCTTCTCATTGCCAAAGTTCAATCAAGCCCTCCAGGAAGACCCCGACGGAGAGTCGAGGATGCTGCATGTCCGTGTGATTTGGAAAGTTGGAGAGCCAGGGGCGACTGCCGAGTCCTTTGGTTTGAGAAAAGTTGGTCAGAAAGATTTTTCGACGGCGCCCCAAGAGCTTGACCATCGCGTCCTTGTCACTGAAATTGCGGAAAAGCTAGTCGACCACTTATTCACTGGCGACCCAGGAACATATCCTTTTTCGACGTCCTCTTCGGGGGACGTGTTCACCGTAGTGCCGTTGGGTCAGAGTCATGACCGTGAGACGGTCAAGATTTTGCGACAGCTCGGATAGCTCACAAGAGTTCACCCGGAGGACACTTCGTTCCAGACCGAGTCTAAGATTTGTTGCCCTCTGTCATCCAGGTCTCGGACTGGCCCTCTGGTATGCCCAATATCGATCCCCAGTTTGTCGCAAGCGGCTTTCCCCACGCGAAATGTCCCGCCATGTCCGAACAACGCCTTGACCCTTGCTTCAAACCTTGGCCAGGCATCAACCAGTTTTGCAGCCGTGTCCGCCCCAAAGTGGGCGATTGGAGAGCAGATCGAATCTGGCATGGAAAATTCGTCTGCGGTCGTGTTGTGCAGGACAGCCAAATGGGCCCACTGAGAGTCCGGCAAGGTGCCAGCTTGAAAGGACACGAGCGGCTCTTCATTCGTAGCCGTCCGTTCAAAGCACGCTGACAGAATGTTTCCGTGTCTGCGCACAGCCGTGATAAACGCAGAAAGTTCGTCTGGGGTCAGTGTCACAAGTGGAGGAGCGTTGAACACCACTGCGGTTGCGCCGTGCCGGTCAGAGTGCTGCGCCAGATCGACGACCGCGGCAGTGGTCATCGACGTCACGTTGACGACTACGGGTATCCCGTGGGCTTCACGTACCGCCCATTCCGTGATCTGTTTGCGCTCTGAAAGTGACAGGGCGTGCACCTCAGCGCTCCTGGCACAAACGACGAAACCTGCGGCGCCCCTGGCCATATGGGCTTTGATCAGCCGTGCAAACCTGATTTCGCTGAGCGAGGACGTGTCGTCAGTGAATGGAGTGACGAGCGGTACGAAGAATTTCATGGTTTCGTCGCGAGAAGTGTCACATCGTGTAGGTTGAAACTCTGGCCATCAAATTCGAAGTAGCTGCCGAGTGTAGGGTTGGACTCTTGCATGAAGTCACGGATTTCATGCACTTTTGCCATCGGGACAGACATTCTCGCGACCCAATCGTCAAAGTCTAGCCTTTTGATCCCGTGAACTAGCTTTTCGACGGTGAAACCAGCGAGTTGCACGGCTTGTTCCCATTCGGAAACTTTCAAATTTTTTCTATGAGAGGGGTCACGTAATGTCTCAAAGTGGTTCAGCCGCAAAGCAGCCTCGTCGTCTTCGGGTGAAACCGTGTCCACAAGAAGGAACCATCCCTCCGGCTTGAGAACCCTATAGGATTCACGTAGAAAGGCGCCGACGTCGTCAAAGTGGTGCGCTGCGATTCTGCAACCGAGCCCATCCAAAGATTCGTCGTCAAACACTAATTGCTCCGCCCGGCACTGTACAACATCGATATTGTTCAGGCCCCGTGACGCGGATTCGCGAAGGACGACGTCGAGCACTTCTGGCGTGACGTCGCAGGCTGAGACACGGTTCACCCTTTTCGCAAAGGCAAAGGCCAGGTGTCCAGCACCCGTGCCAACATCTGCAATCCAACCTCCGTTAGGCGACACCAAGTCGACCAAGGCAGCCAACGTGGTCGCGTCGCTGTGAACGGCCGAGCTCAAGTATTTTTCGGCCTCTCTCCCGAACTCGACAGCGGGGTCAGATTTCAAGGTTGCCCTACGGGAATGTACTTTGTCTTTGTGATGACCTTGTCACCGATTGTGACTGTAAAGGTGAGTGGGAAAACACCGACGCAATCTTTGGGCACGATCAGCTCGACCGGAATCTTGGCGACGCCACGGCTACGATAAATGACAAATGGAGTGGACTTGCCTCTGGTCGCCGTCCATGAGTCGTGTGTCTTGAGGTTGAAGAGTCCATTGATCCTTTTGAGTCCGTTTGAACGAAGATCCACACTGCCTCGGATGATCCTGGCTTCAGGGTCAAGGGAAAGCTTCGACGGTAGATGGGCG
>JAEURO010000168.1 GCA_016788345.1 Chthonomonadaceae bacterium | reverse complement strand
GTGACACTTCTGAACCCAGAAAGCTGAATTCACCAAGGGTTGGGTTTGAATGGGCTTGGTTGCCACCTCGGGCGCGCTCGTCCGGACGCAAGATCTTGAACAGTCAAGTAGAGCCACTTGGCGATATTCACCATTTTTTCAAAGTTGACTTTATCAGGCGTGTCCGTCGTCTTGTGATAGTCCTCGTGGTCCCCAGTGAACACCTTTACTGTGGGAATCTGCTTCCAGGCGAATGAGCCAGAATCACTCCTCATGATGCGGTCTTCGACATCGGCCTTTAAAGTGAGGCCAACTTGCTTGTTCGCATCAAAGAGCACCTTCAGGAAGTCCGGGGAATTGAAGGCGACTCCGCTCGGATAGACCATCTTTCCGTTTTCTGCAGCGACCGACTTGAACCTGGGATCGTTTTCGTCTCTACCGACCATGTCCATGTTTATGTAAGCAATGATGTCGGACAGGTTCACTGTTGGGCGCTGGACAAAGGCATAGGAGCCGAGCAAACCAAGTTCCTCCGAGCTCCAAAAGGCGAAATAGACCGACCGTTTAGGACGAATCTTGTTGAGAACTACCGCTCGTGCAATGAAAAAGTTTGCAGTACAGCCGGATGCGTTGTCGTCCGCTCCGAAATAGGTGCCATTGCTTTGGGCCCCAAGATGGTCGAGATGCGACCCGACCACGACCGCTTCCTTGCTCAGGATGGGGTCTGTTCCAGACACCTTGGCTACGACATTGACGGACGGGTAGAGTGTCACGTCCAACTTTGCTGACAACTTGAATGTTACATTCGACGGTTCTACCGCTGGCTCACTCAATGAACCTGACTCGAACAGCCCTGCTCCCGCGACCTTTGCGACGCTAGACATGGCGTCGTCTGAGAAACTCAGGCTCGTCATTACCGGCCTTCGCGGATCCGGGTGACCCTGGATCGAGGTGGACTTCCTGCTTTGCACAACTGAGTCCGGGTTGCGTCCGTTTGGCGTACAAACGGCATATGGCACCAAACTGGCAGCCCGGAGAGCTTGGCTCAAATTCCCGGTGTCCTGCGGGCTCGCCCGTAGAAGAACGATTTTCCCTGCCAGACGCTTTAGTTGATCCGGCTTTAGGCTGCCCCCCGAAGGAATCCTAACAAACACAATTCCAGGTAGTTCCTGGGTTCCATCTACGACTGTCGAAACAGAGAAGCGCCATCCGCACGGAACAACCACTTGGCTGTCTGGACCGAGGAGGCTGCTCTTGGACAGATCTACCGAGCTTGATTGAATCGCAAATCGATGGAAGAAAGTGCCATCGTCTGCCGCAGGCTCCAGGCCTGCTTGCTGTAATCGGGCAGCGAGCCAACCGGCCGCCAAGCCGTAGTCACCGCGAAGAGGTTCACGCCCTCGAAACATTGGCCCAGCCAATGTTTCGAGAAATGGCTTGGCATCTTTGACGGTGATGGAATCAAAACCCGTCTGCCATGCGGCGGTCGGCTTTGTTGCGCCCGGATACTGACCAAAAGCGATCGGAGCGGCCGCCAAAAAGATAGGCCAGAGTCTCATATCGTTCTATTCTAGACGTTCGACGGCGTAGACTCTCACCGTGCTCTTTCCCATCGTTACCGCCATAGCAAGCTCGATTCTAATCAAAGGCGGGACGGTGGTCGATGGCTCGGGAAAACCAGGGCAATTGGCGGACGTCAGAATTCAAAGTGGCAAAATTGTCAAAGTCGGACGACTGACAGCTCTGCCTGATGAGACAGTTGTCTTTGCAAGGGGCAAAGTCGTTTGCCCCGGGTTTGTCGACGCGCACAGCCATGCCGATGGTGCGTTGGACAAACTCGAAAGCCAGGTTCGACAAGGCATCACGACCGCAGTCGTCGGGCAAGACGGATCTAGCGACGTCTCTGGTTTGATCGAGGTGTTCCACAAAGGCCCGCCCTGCATAAACTTTGCCTCTTTCTCGGGCCACGGGACTTGCCGGGAGGCCGCCATGGGGGCGGATTTCGCCCGTCGAGCCACTGGCCCAGAGATTGCCAAAATGTCTGGCCTCGTCAAAAAAGACATGGGCCTTGGCGCACTCGGACTATCTTCTGGCCTAGAGTATGACCCTGGCCACTACGCGACGACGGACGAATTGGTCGAGGTCGCCCGTGCCACGACGACGAACGGCGGAATGTACATTTCCCACGTCCGCGACGAAGGGAACGGCGCCATGGCGAGTTTTCGAGAGGTTCTCGAAATCTCGAGGAGGGCCAAGGTGCCGGCACAAGTTTCCCACATAAAGCTTGCGACGGCCAAAGTTTGGGGTTTGTCAAAGAAATCACTCAAAGAGTTGGAGACATCAGGCTCCAAAGTCACGCTCGATGTCTATCCCTACACCTATTGGCAGTCGACTGTGACAGCCTTGACTGTGAGCCGAGATTTTGACAATCCCGAGACATGGAGGCTCGCACTTGCAGATATCGGTGGAGCAAAAAACGTCCGTGTCACAAAGTACGTTCCAGACCCCACTTGGCAAGGAAAGACGCTCCAGCAGATCGCAGAATTGACTGGCAAACCGGCCCCTGACCTCATTGTTGAGATGGTCAAAAACACATCGGGGCAAAGGGGCCAGGAGTCGATTCTCTGCCAAGCCATGCGAGAGGACGACCTGATAAATTTCATAAGGTCAAAACAATCTATGTTCTGTTCGGACGGTCAAGGGGGAGGGTCACATCCAAGGAGCGCGGGCTCGTTTCCACGTGTTTTTGCAGAATACGTCCGCAAAAACCAGGTGCTGACGCTCCAGGAAGCCGTACGAAAAATGACGTCTTTCCCCTGCCAGATTTTTGGCTTCAAATGGAGAGGGCTTATTAAGAGCGGCTATTTTGCAGACGTCGTAGTGTTCGACCCCAAGACGATCCAGGACAATTCTTCACCCAACGATCCCACTAAGATGGCGACCGGAGTTTCCGAAGTGCTTGTCTCCGGGAAGTTTGTTGTTCGTGCAGGCCGGTTCCTGGGTGGCGGCCAAGGGAAATTTTTGCGCAGAAATTGAGCTAACAGTTCTGGCCTTAATACAGTCTTGATTCTGCGATGACATTCGGTTAATCCTTCAGAGGCATGATCGTGGAGGTCACCCGACCCATCATGAAACGCGCATTCACCCTTATCGAACTCCTGGTCGTGATAGCAATTATTGCGATTTTGGCAGCCATTCTCTTCCCAGTCTTCGCGCAAGCCAAGTTTGCCGCAAAGAAGTCGTCTGGCCTAAGCAACAACAAGCAGTTGAACACGGCCATGCAAATCTATCTGTCGGACAACGACGACACATATTGCCCAGCATATGTCTACGGTGATCCAAATTCCGGGGGATCGCTAGACGACACTGGCATTCTTAATTGGAGCGGATCGATCCAACCCTATGTGAAGAACGCTCAAATCTTTGTGTCGCCGTTTGACCCTATTGGAGGGCAACCACCGACAAACTTTAAGCAGGGCAACGCCGGTTGTGGAGTTCCAGGCAATGCTACGCCTGGCAATCCAAACATACAGGACAACCAAGCCTGCAGACTTAGTTACACCGTCAACGAGCAACTGTTTCCAAGGCCTCGTGGCGGAGTAGGCGGCGTGGCCCGCGGACAAGGTCAAAATGTTGTCAGCGCGACAATTCTCGAAAAGCCGGCTGACACGATCACCATAACTGAGTTTACTGAGTACTTGAATGCCGTCAGTGGAGGGGGCCCTGGAGGGGTTCGATTCAAAGCACACCGGCCAACTGCGGGCATAGCCCTAGATAGAAATGGCACGGTTCCCTACGACACAAGTAACACCAACAACAGGCCGATTTATGCCCTGAGCGGCAGGGCCGCCGACATTCTCTTTGACAAGCAACCGACCATTCCCTATGGTGATGGCTCCAATCCACACATTGTCTACATGAACAGTGGCCGAAAGTCAAACGGCGTCACTTTTAGCTTCGCGGACGGACATGCCAAGAACCTCAAAGTCTCGCAGACCCTGAGTTGCGAGAACTTCAAATGGGGAACCGCAGCCTATAACCAGCTGAATGAGCCAATTCTGTGTCCCGCAACCGGTGAACCAGTCAAGTAGGAGAATCACAACCTCAATCCTAGGCATACGCCAGGAAGACGCTGAGTCTTCCTGGCGTTCTTGCTTTTCGCCCATGTGGCCACGGCAAACGAAGAGAGACGATTGACACCTTGGTTCGAGGAATTTTCTCCTAAGCGCTCCTATAGAACCAGGGCAAGGGTTACGAGTCGTCGCACGAGCCCTTGCAGGCAGACGTTTAGACGGCAAGTTGGGCTCAGAACATGCCGAGACTATGACTTGAACCTGTACCTGAGACCTGGCACTGTTCCTTGCGAGGCATGCACGGGCACCTCAGGAGACGCCGGGCTTGGTTGCCTGCTGAGATATAGCCCCGCAACCCAATGTTTGTTACGTCAACACTATTGTATTTACAATCAAAATTTGCAATTGTCTCAAGTCTTTACGAGCTTGCGGTGATCGATCACCTCCCTTAGAGACCCAGGGGCACGCCCGGCAAAAAGAAGCGCATCTGCGCCCCAAGCGGCCACGAGAATGCCGAAATACTACAAGCGTACTAGATACTACTTGGGCAGATTTGACTCAACCGCGTCGGCAAGGGTCTTTAAAGTCTGCTTGCCAGTCCATTGGGCGATAACCTTGCCTCCTTTAATTAGGAATGTAGCCGGAATGGAGCGGACTCCCCATTTACCATAAATCCCCGTCGTGTCGTACAGAACTGGATTGGGAAACTTGTGGCTTTTCAAAAATTTGTCGAATGCGTCCTTCTTCTCGTCCACACTGACCGATAGCAGAACATACCCCTTGTCGGCATACTTCTCGTAGAGCTTATCGAATATTGGGAACATCGCTTTACACGGTCCGCACCAGGTCGCCCAGAAGTCGACCATAACCAGCTTTCCATTCATTGCCTCGGCGTCCCAAGGCTTTCCATCCGTGTCAACAAGATTAAATTCCGACATGGGGCGTGGGAGTACAGGTGGTAAGAAAGCTTCGGGATCCTTCATAAAGGCAGCAATTTCCTTTGAATTGCAGAAGTAGTAGGCTTTGCCCTTATACATAACCCCGGCCGCTGGTTTTTCGAGCCCATGGCTCTCACCGAAGAGCACGCAAGAAACGCATTCGGCCTCCTTCGGAAGGTCTTTCTTCTTAATATCAACAGGTTTTTCCTGTGTAAAGTTTATCAGAACGGCAAAAAAGGTGAGCAGAGTGTTCATTATTCTAGAATCCCCAGCTGAAGCTGATTCCTGGATGCTTCATCCAAACTAGCAGGCCGGTAACGCTCCAGTTTTCTTTGGAATAGGTCATGAGAAGATGGCTCTTGCGCGCGTCGTTCATAAACATTGCCGAGAGGCCTGGAGTAATGCTGTAGTTGACTCCGAACGGAAAATTGATCCTCTGCTCGAACTCGGAGTAGTTGATCGAGACGTAGGGCCCCATTTTCAGGCGCGACAAGCTTTTTGCGAAAGTGACGTAATAGGCATGCGGGCCAGG
>JAEURO010000167.1 GCA_016788345.1 Chthonomonadaceae bacterium | reverse complement strand
AGGGATCGTCGACGACAGGTGTGAAGAAGTCCACGGTCTGGGCGATGGCGAGCCCGCCGGGTAGCACATAGACACCTGCATCGTCGAAACCTTGAAAACCGACGAGCAAGCTTGGATCGGAGTCGATAGGCAATCGGCCGAGAACCTCGGCCAGCTGGGCTGGGCCCAGTTTGCTCGCTCAACCCGCGCAGGAGACCATGTGCGTCAACCGCATGGGTTCAATGATAGCCTTTCCAGGTATCAACGAATAATGACCGAAGAACGCGTCCGAGTCCGATACGGTGAGACCGACATGATGGGCCATGCGTATTACGGCAACTATATGTTATGGCTTGAACAAGCCCGTGGGGCATGGTGCCGCGAACGCGGTTTCAGCTACCTGTCTTTGGAGGAAATGGGCTATCGGTTGCCCGTGGTCGAGGTCTGGGCCAGGTACATAGGGGAAGTCAAGTACGACGATGTCGTGACCATCAGGGTCTGGATCGCCGAACGAAAAAGGGCTTCAATCAAGTTCGCCTATGAGATCATCAATGAGAGAACGAGCCAGGTCGTGACAGAAGCCTATACCTGGCACGTCTTTGTAGGTCTCCAAATGAAGGCGGTGACGATTCCACCCGAAATCATCCGCCTATTTGAAACTTAGATACAATATCCGAAAGCCCAATGGACGGCGACAGTCTGGTAACCCTCGTCATAAGCGTATTGATGGTTCTTGCAAGTGCTTTTCTTGTCGCAGCGGAGTACGGGCTTGTCGGTTCGCGAAAAGCAAAAATCGAGGCCCTGTCAAAGAAGGGTGCCCGTGCAGCCCAACGCACATTGACAGCGCTGGCCAATGTCCCGAAGTATGTCGCCGGGACTCAATGGGGCATCACACTTTGCGGCATCGTGATTGGATCGGTCACTGAACCGTGGTTTCACGGCAAAGTCGAAGGGATCTTAAGGTCGGCGCCCGCAGGTGTCACAAAAGTCGTGTCGATCCTTGTGGTGACCTTACCCTTGGTCGTGTTAGGCGAGCTCGTTCCGAAATATTTTGCCATCAACAAACCAGAGCGGGTGCTCCTGGCGACCGTTGGAGGTTTACAGGCCCTCAACTGGGTTCTGACCCCGTTCGTCTGGGTGTCCCACAGGCTGGCAGGTGCAGTATTGAAGCCGCTTGGCGTCGCCATGGACGAGACAAAGGTCGATGCAGTCAGCCGCGAGGAGCTGGCAATCATGGTTCGGTCTAGCCAGGAGGTCGGACACTTTGAAGTCGCCCAGGCAGCGGTTATCAATCGAGCTTTGAGGTTCGACATGCTTGACGCGGCCGACGTCATGGTTCACCGGCTCGATATCAATTGGGTCGACCAGAAGACTGACAGGGACGAACTCGTCAAGCTTTTGCGACGTTCCTCCCACTCGCGGTTACCCGTCTGCGATGGAGACATAGACGAGATCATTGGGATCGTGTACATCCAGGACATCTTGCGAAACTGGGACAAACCCGACTTTGAATTGTCACAAATCGCGAGGGCCCCCGTGTTCGTTCCCGAAACCTTGACCCTAGACCGGGTCATACAATTGATGCGCGAAAAGAAGAGTCAGATTCTCGTTGTCCGGGACGAATACGGTGGGACGGCAGGGATTCTAACCTTGGAGGACGTTGTCGAGGAGGTTTTCGGTGAGCTTGAGGACTCTTTGGAGGGTGAGAGGCCGCCTATTGAACGTCTGGGGCCCCACCGAATTACGGCAAGGGCAGAAGTCCGCTTCGATGAGCTATTGGAGTTTCTTGGCATCGAACCCGACGCCAGCGAATACACAACGGAGACTTTGGCCGAAATTGTCATCAATTCGTTGGAGCGCGTGCCAAAGTTGGGAGACTCCGTTGCCACCCAGGCCGGGACGCTCACGGTGGAAAACATGGCCAGGAGGCGAGTGACAAGGATCGCCGTGCTCCAGAAATAAACAAATATCGTCAAACCCAGCATTCCTAACGTCCGGTTTTCTTGGACAAGACCCCAAGAATCACACGTAGCGAGATCGTGATGGCTATGGCTGGCAAGCGTAAAAACCTAGGTGAAATCTTGATGAACCACAAGATCATCACCCAAGCACAATTGGACACCGCTTTGGCGGATCAACGGACTGCGCCTAGACCGTTGGGGCAGATTCTGATCCAAAGGGGCTATCTCACAGAAAAGTTGCTCCTACAGGCACTGGCGGCTCAAAAGGGTGTCGGTGCTTGGCACATTGATCAAGACCCTGCCGACCCGGCTGCCGTCGCTAAAATCGACCCTTTGGTGTGCCGGGACAACTACTTCCTACCCGTCGGTATCAAGGGCCAAGTCCTTGTCGTCGCGATGAAGGACCCCGATGACATCCAAGCCATAGACTTATTGAGAAACCTCTCTGGAATGAGGATCGAGCCAGTCATGGCAGACGAAGTCAAGCTAGCCAAGGCGATCAAGAAACTTGCCGCTGTTGCGGAGATTGAAACTTCACAAAAGGGCGCGAAGGATGTGCTGGTTCAGCAAGCGCTGGACACCTATGGCGGAACCGTCGATAGCCTGACAAAAATTGAAAAGGCCGAACTTGACCAAGTTGACACCAGACCCGTCGTCGGACTCTGCAACCAGATCGTTCTGGAATCGATCAGCAATGGTGCGAGTGACATTCATATCGAGCCAATGGACGAGAGGATCGATGTAAGGCTTCGAATCGATGGGCAACTCGTCGACATGATGAAAATCCCTGCAAAGCTCGGCCCGATGCTCACAACAAGGCTCAAAATCATGTCCGGCATCGATATCGTCGAGTCACGCGTTCCGCAGGATGGCAGAATCACCGCCGAAATGAACGGGAGGGAAGTCGACCTCCGTGTGTCCGTGCTGCCAAGTTATCACGGACCGCGGATTGTCATGCGAATATTGGATCAGTCTGGCAATCTGAGAAACCTCAACCAGCTGGGCTTCTATCCTTCAAATCTAGAACTGTTTAGGAAGTTGATCGACAGACCCTACGGGTTCTTTATCGTTACTGGGCCGACAGGCAGTGGAAAAACGACAACCCTCTATTCGGCGATAAACGAACTCAGGACTGGCCGGAACAACATCATGACATGTGAAGACCCGGTCGAGTACCTCCTGGACGGAGTCAACCAGTCGCAGGTTAACGAAAGGGTTGGACTGACCTTTGGCATCCAATTGAGGGCCATCCTTCGACAGGACCCGGATGTCGTTCTCGTAGGCGAGATTCGAGACCATGAGACGGCGGAGACAGCCTTGAGGGCCTCGATGACCGGCCACATGGTGCTCAGCACGCTGCACACGAACGACGCGCCTTCGGCCATCCCGAGGCTCTTAGACATGGATGTCAATCCCTTCTTGCTCAGCACATCTTTGGTCGGTGTCCTGTCTCAAAGACTTCTTCGTGTCCTTTGCCCTGCGTGCAAGGCTCAAGGTAAACCCACTGAGTCAGAAAGCGAGTTCATGAGGACAGTCTTTGGCCGTGAAGACGTTGACAGCTTGTTCCACGCGGTTGGTTGTCCAGAGTGCTTTGAAACAGGTTACAAGGGCCGGATCGGTGTTCACGAGATCATGCCCGTCACACCACAAATTTCCAAGATGATCGCTGAGCTGCGCCCCATCGAGACCATTCGAGAGGAAGCGTCTTTCTATGGCTATCGGACGATCCAAGAGGACGCCTGTTGGCGGGTCTTGAACGGCGATACGAGCCTCGAAGAAGCTCGGCGGCAAATCTCCTTTAACACGGTCATCCGTGAAGACGCTGGGGACACATCGTTCCTCAGGGCAGCATAAGGGAACCTCGAGTACGGACTGAGATCCTCAGTCCGTACTCAAAACGAGCTTTGGCCGTTTGGCTTGGTCGTTCGATTTCGAATACAACTTGTAGACAAATCCCTCGCCTTGGCCTTCAGGGCACAGCGTCGATGTCAGCGCTATTGCGATCTGGCCCTGGGCGCCGGCCAACTGCTTCTTGAAATCAGCGGGGCCCTTCATCAGGTCGATCTCAATCTTAAAGTCGCTATCGTTGGTCGTGGCGCCGAAACCTCCACCAAAAATTGTCGCAGGGTCTTTCATTGGGTGGACTGTTTTACTCTTTTCGTAAGCCCAAGACGCTTCGTTCCAATCGGTCGTCAGGCTACGGGCTTCTAGTGGGTTTTTCTTGGAGTCTTCCAACGTGAAACTCGCTGACCCCGCGCAAGTCAACACGAGTTTGGCCTTTGTGACAGTTTTGGCGTCCACTTTCGACGTGTCGAATTTGAGACAGCTATAGCTGAAGCTCATGTGCCCGTCTCCGATCTCGCCGACCGCCTGGCCGTCGCCGCTCCACACTCGAAGGTACTCGTCTGTGGTCTGATCCTCAGCGAATTGGTAGACCCAGACATCGTCTGTGGGCTCTAAAGTCGTTTCGCCCGCAGTCGGCATGGCGAGAAAACAAATTAAAGTTGCGAGCATGGCTCTATTCTACGCCCAAACTTGGAGAGTGAGTGCCCTTGGTCGGACGTACAATAGAACGCATGCACGCCCTGCGGACTTTAGAATGGGGGGCTGTCCAAGCCCTGCTCGCCGGGCATTGTCACACCTCTTATGCCCAATCGGAAGCCCTTGGGTTGATCCCTTCGTTTGAAAAAGAGGCCGTCGAAACACTCATTGGGCAAACCAGGGAAGGGTTCGAGCTTCTTGGTTCACACAGCATCAACCTGGCTGGCGTGAAAGACGTCGAGCGAGATGTCAAAAGAGCTCAAAAGGGTGGAGTGCTGGACGGTTCTACGCTCCACACCGTTGGAACTTCGGTCCGATCCATGCGAGAAGCCAAGTCCATACTCGAGCTTCACGCACAACAATTCTCCTTGTTGTGGGAATTAGGTGTCCAACTTCTCGTAGAGTCTCGCCTCGAAACTCGGATCTTGTCAAGTGTCGACGGTGACGGCCATGTGGGTGACGAAGCTTCCCGAGAGCTTGCGTCGATCAGGCAGAAGGTGGCTTTGACAGCCAAGAAAGCCCAAGAGCGAATTCAGTCTTATGTGTCAGGAAGGACTCGAGACCTCTTGAGCGACTCCGTGGTGACCACCCGTTCAGGACGCTATGTCGTTCCACTCAAAGTTGAGAACAAAGGGAAGATCAAGGGCATCGTCCACGACACAAGTGCAAGCGGGTCGACCCTGTATATTGAACCTGACGACGTTGTGGCAATTGGCAACGAGCTCCGGTCTTTAGAAGCAGCCGAGCGAGCTGAGGTTGCCAGGATCCTGGCGGCTTTGAGTTCCGATGTGGGAAAGGTCGCGGATGAATTGATCCGAGGGCTCCAGGCCGCATTCGAGCTTGATCTGATTCTGGCAAAGGCGCGGATGGGGATCGAACTTGGCGGAGTCGTTCCTGAAGTCGGCGAAGGGGCGTCTGTCCGGCTCCATGTTGCACGGCACCCCCTATTGGATCGAAAAACCTGCGTGCCGCTGTCGATCAACCTTGACGAAATGGACGTCTTGCTTATCACGGGCCCTAACACTGGCGGTAAGACTGTGGCAATCAAGACCGTCGGGTTGAGTGTG
>JAEURO010000166.1:3187-5577 GCA_016788345.1 Chthonomonadaceae bacterium | reverse complement strand
AAGTCACCCCACAGCAAGTAGCCTGATTGTTGCCAAGAGCTATAATCGGGCATGATCCTGCGATCGGTCGCAACTCTTGCCACAACAGCCCTCACACTGGCAGCCTGGCCCTGGCATGGCAACGGGCATGAGCAAGTTGCAGACATCGCCTGGTTAAATCTAACTGCAAAGTCGAAAAGCGAGGTGGCGGAGATCCTGAAAGCGGGAGACGCCGATTTCGTGCCAGCAAATGACGACGAGAAGAGCGTACGGGCCGCATTTCGTCGCGCTTCAACTTGGGCCGACTGGGTCAAGGAACACAAGGATGGGCGCTTTGAGGATGGCATTACGGCATGGAACGAGCGGTTCCAGCCGGGCTATGACCCAAATGATCCAGACAAAGAAGCCCATCGGTGCCGGCGGTGGCATTATTTTGACGTCCCTCTGAACGCCAAAAAAGGCGAGGCCGGAGTGAATGGGGCCAACGCTCTCATCGCTTACGTTACCGGCACCTACGAATTGGCGATTCTTTCGCGCCAGACGCCACAGGATCGATCGACAGAATGTTGGTGGCTTTATTGGCTCACACACATTGTTGGCGACCTTCATCAACCGCTCCATTGCGTCAGTGACCATCGGTATGAGGCATCTGGAGATGCTGGCGGAAACTTGTTCAAACTCGGAGAAGCTTATCCTGACAATCCCAACAAGATGATGAACCTGCATTCTATTTGGGATGGTGGGATCGGACACGCGATTGAGGCCGAGGCAGGGAAGCCTACAGACGTAGAGTCAGTTTCGGAACGATGGCTCAAGGAGTTTGCCCCCACTGAAGAAGCAGCCAACAATCTCGAAGTTGGGCAATGGATCAGCGATGGTGCGAAACTTGCCCAAAGCGTTGTCTATGACGGCATCAGTAGAGACGGCAAGCAGTCTGACGACTACAAGGCGCGCCGCCTGGACGTGTGCAGACGCCAAGCCGTCTTGGCCGGTGTCAGGCTTGGAAAGGTCTTGAACTTCCTTCTCGACCACCAGTGATCGCCTGTCACTTGCCCGGAAGTATGACTGTGGCGACAGCAAACGAACGCCTGATGTCTTGCAACACCACCTTGACCCGGTGCCCGATGTACTCGATACCATCGAGCAGTTCGACGTAATATCCATTGTCCGTCCAACCTATGGCTTTGTTCGAGGCCTCGATTGCGGAGCGGCGGACATTGCACTCCAAGACTTGTGCACGGCGAAAACCCATGTGGGCCTGGTCGCACTCATCAATCGTCTTGGGCTCGATCTCAAAGTCCTCGAAGTCAAAGTCTACGTTAGACCGGATATAAAGTCCCCGCTTCAAGTCGTGCTCCAGATCCTCGATGTCCTGTCCGTCCGAGCCGATAAGGCTTTCGACAACGGCAGGATGGCATTCCACAAAGAAAGCGTTGCCAGGTTCGTTGAGGCGCCGCCGCATTTCACGTTCGACCCAAAGGCCAACAGTGTCGGCAGAGGCGATCCGGCCCCGCCCCTCGCACATTGGACATCGGCATGTGATCGCCTCGGTGACACTTTCACCTGTTCGCTTTCGAGTGATCTCAATGAGACCCAGCGAACTGATCTTTCCTACTCGCGTCCTTGCCCGGTCGCGAGACAGCATTTTTTCAAAATGGTCTTGAAGCTTCTTCTTGTCGTCGGCCCCCTCCATGTCGATAAAATCGATCACTATGATCCCGCCCATGTCTCGGAGCCGGAGTTGCCGACAAACCTCCTCGGCGGCCTCCATGTTAGTCTTCAAAATCGTATCACTGAGCCCGGTGCTGCCGACTTGTTTTCCAGTGTTCACATCGATCGCAGTGAGCGCCTCTGTCTCATCGACAACCAGCGACCCACCGCTCTTCAGGGGCACCTTGTGTTCGAGCAGTTTGTCTAGCTCTTTCTCAATGTTAAAATAGTCGAAAACTGGCTCCTCGCGGTCATACAGGGATATCCGGTTCTTCAATGCCGGAGCGACAATCCCTGCGACCATACCGACCTTCTCATATTCTTCAGGATCGTCGAGGACCAATTGGTCGATCTCTTCTCCGAAAACATCTCTGATTGTGCGGTAGAGCAGTGTTTGATCTTTGTGGACCACGACTGGCGCGCGGAGCCGTTTGGCAGACTCCAAAACCTGGGACCACAATTGTTGCAAAAATGCAACATCGGCACGGAGTTCGGATTCAGTCCTGCCCTCACACTCCGTGCGCAAGATCAGACCAAAGCCGTTTGGGGCGATCTTGTCCCCGATCCTGCGAAGCCTTTCTCGCTCTTTTCGATCCTCAATTTTGCGACTGACTCCCATGTGGCTGCCCTCAGGCATTAAGACCACGTACCTGCCCGGCAAAGATATCCGGGTCGTGACCCTCGCACCCTTGGTCCCCCTC
>JAEURO010000166.1:0-3177 GCA_016788345.1 Chthonomonadaceae bacterium | reverse complement strand
ACTCTTGACCCGGCTTGATCAGTTCTTTGATCTTTCGACGTCGCAGCTCTGAGCGCCGGACCGAAGCCGGGCTGCCGTCCGAAAGGTCCTCGGGGATGATGTCCGCAACATAGAGGAAAGCGTTTCGCTCCAAGCCAATATCGACAAATGCCGCATCCATTCCAGGCAGCACGTTTTGGACGATTCCTTTAAAGATAGAGCCAACAACGCGCTCCTCGCGCTCGACCCGGTACTCCATGAGTTTGGAGTCTTCCAGCACGGCGATCCGCGTTTCGCGGCTTGCGCAGTTGACGACGATTTCGATTTTACGCGGCTTGTCAGACGTGCTGACGGTGCGACGTTGCCTAGGATTGCCTGATTTTCTCAAAAAAATTGCCCTTGTCCGGTGAATTCTGGCCCAGGTGGAGCGGCACGCTCTCTAACACAACTGGGGACAAAAGCCGAGACTGGTGGTAAGGATACCTGAGGGGATAGGGCCCACCATCATCCATAATGGCCAGGAGGCTCAATCCAGCCCATGAAGGGACAGCCAAACATCGATGACAGCGGGAAAACTGTTTTTAAGTGTTTTCTCCTCACTGACATTGTCGGGAGCACCCAAATGTGGAAGCGGCACGAGGCTGCTATGGCCAGAGCTGTCAACAGTCACGACGACATTGTCGCTGAGGTGGTGGCTAGGAACAAAGGACACCTCGTGCGGACGAAGGGCGAAGGGGACAGTACGTTTTCCGCCTATGATTCAGCAGAAAACGCCCTCTCGGCCGCTGCAGAACTTGTGACCAGGTTGGGCACTGAATCTTGGCCAGACGGCACGTCCATTCTCGTTCGGACGGGTGTGCATGCTGGAGAAGCGGTCTCGCGAGCCGGTGACTATTACGGTACGACAATCAACAAAGCTGCCCGGCTCCGGGCCATAGCCCATCCCGGTCAAGTGGTCGTGTCCCGGTTCGCCTACGAATTGGCAACAGGAAACTCATCCTCGCCACTCCAGTGGAAAGAGTTAGGCATCCATCAACCTAGGGATTTCGAACCAGAGCCTCTCTACCAGTTGGTCGTTTCTGGTCAGCCGGTCGATTTTCCGCCCCTTTCTGCGTCTGTCACAGTCCCGACGAACCTATCGACGCCACTCAGATCATTTATCGGCCGGCAAACCGAGCTTGCTGAACTCGAAGACCACATCACTCAAAGCAGACTTGTCACATTAGTCGGATCTGGGGGGACAGGCAAGACACGGTTGCTCGTTGAGTTTGCGCGGACACACTTAGAGTCCTTTCCAGACGGCGTTTACTTTCTCGACCTTTCGTCCGTGTCTGCCGAAAGACTTGTCTCATCTGTCCTGGCCATACTCAGCCTTCGTCAATCAACTGGCCAAGCGGACGAAGACATTTTGGCCTCTCACTTGGCATCTAAGTCAGCGTGCCTTCTCTTTGATAACTGTGAGCACGTTTTGGAAGACGTCAAGAGACTCGTAAACTTCCTTATCCAACAGACCAAGTGCCAATTCTTGGCGACGTCTCAAAGGCCACTTCGTGTCGACGGCGAATCGGTCGTGACAATTAAGCCCTTCATTTGCCCAAGGTTTGCCGATGACCCAAGTTCCGTGCTTAATTCTGATGTGGTCAGGCTCTTTATCGACCGGGCCAAGTCTGCTAAACCCAGCTTCCGTCCAGGTCCATCTGAAACGAAGGCTATTGTGGAGATTTGTCGGACTCTGGACGGCGTCCCTTACGCGGTTGAATTGGCAGCGGCAATGGTCGATTCCTTTTCTGTGTCTGACATTGCCCAACTTGTCGCAGAGAAGATTGTAACAATCGAATCGAGGAACCGTGACGCGCCAGACCGCCAAAGAACCCTCCAAGCAGCCGTCGAATGGAGCCATGGGCTTCTCCCGTACCAGGCCCAAGACTTGCTTTGCAGGCTCTCCGTGTTTGAAGGTGGGTTTGCCATGTCCGCCGTCCACGCACTCTCCTTAAACAACACTAATGAGACCGTGGCGGCCTTCGCCAGCCTCTGCGACATGTCACTCGTAAACAGCGAAGAGTCAGTGACGGGAGACCTGAGATACTGGTTGTTGCAATCAGTGAAGAAGTTTGGGGAAAACCAACTTGCTCACTCAGGTACTGCTGACCAGGCCATAGAAGCACATGCCAAGCATTACCTGTCGACAGCTTCAGAAGTCACTGACAGCACAGTAGAGGAAAAAGGGTCTCCGTGGAAAGATTGGTATAGGTCTGAATACGAAAATATAAACAAATCATTGAAAACTGGCCTCGCGCGTGGATGGTCTGGCCTGGGCGTTGAGGCGGTTGCGTCACTTACGCCCGTCTGGCGCTACTTTGGTGAACTCCAAACCGGGAGGAACTGGATAAATCAGTTCAGGGCGCTGTTGACGGAGAGGGACGAAGAAAGACTTGCCAGACTCGACGCCGCTGACGGGGCATTGGCGTGGCAATTGGGCCAATTGACAGAAGCCAAACTCGTCTACCGGCGCGCGATAGCGACTTACGAAAAACGAGGGGAATGCACAGCTGTCGCACAAACTCTGAACAAACTGGGCCTCGTGTATTGGCAAGAACACCATTTGGACTTGGCCACAGACACTTTTCAATTAGCCTTGGCCACGCTTTCGGCGTCAGACGACCTCGGGCAGAAAGGCGACATCATTAACAACCTTGGCATCATTGAATGGGAAAGAAAGAACCTGGGAACAGCCCTAGATCACTACAAAACGGCGTTAGATATTCGAAAACAGATTGGTGAGTCCTCAAAAGTCGTCCAAACCATGAGCAACATAGCTCTTGTGTACCGAGACCTTGAAAGGTTGCAGGAGGCTCTCGAGATCAGCGAGGAAGCTTTGAACAGGACGCGGTCGGCAGGATACAGGATTGGCATGTCCTATGAACTCCATAACCTTGCGTCCCTGAGACGAAGGCTTGGCGATTATGAACTGGCTCGCGACCTCAACGAAGAAGCGAGACAAATTTTTATTGAAATTGGTGACAAACACGCCCAAGCCCACGCAGAGAGGCTCTTCGGCACCCTGTCGCTTGATCAGGGACAGGCGGGCCAAGCCGTCGACAACTTTTTGGCCAGCCTGCGACTTAGCCTGGCAGAGAATTACGCGAGCGTGATCAAAGAGGCCCTGAGCGGTCTCGTCGAAGCGCTGACCTCGAGCAG
>JAEURO010000165.1 GCA_016788345.1 Chthonomonadaceae bacterium | reverse complement strand
TGCACAGGGCCACAATTTCGGCTCCTGGGTCGCTGACGACCGGTGTCCCTGCGTCTGTCAGCAAGACCACACGGGCGTCCGACTCGATCAAATCTAGGTAGTCCTCGATTTTGGATCGAGACGTATGATCGTTCAACACCCGCATCGGGATGTTGAGCCCAAGGGCTGATTGTAGCTTCCCTGAAACCCGGCTGTCTTCGACAAGCCAGTAATCGGCCGATTCAAGAGTCTCTTTGGCCCGGTCGCTGAGGTCGCCTAAGTTGCCTATCGGGGTCGCGACGAGGATGAGCACCCTATTTTCCGGTCGTCGAAGACCCTGATTTTTTCTTCGCGTCTGGATCGTCCAACTTGTCGAGTTCTTTGTCCACATCCGACGCAGACTTATTGGCTTCTTTAGAAGCCTTCTCTTCTTCGATCCGCTCCTTTTCCCATCGGGCCAGCTCCTTTCGAACCGATTCAATTGTTTCTTTCGCGATCTTGCCGTCTTTCTCGGCCTTGTCCGCCTTAGCCTTAATGTCGCGGCTTGCTCCAGCGCTCATTGCGTCGCTTCCTGAAATGTTACGTGCAGCTTCGATGAGGGCTTCGCCAGCTTCTTCGAAGTTGCCAGCTTCAACCAAAGCGTCAAAGAGTTGAAGACGGACAGTAGAACTCTCACTCTGCTGCAAAACTTCTTGCAAGACCGTGATTTGATCCTCATTGAGTTCTTTCTTCTGGTCAGCCTTTAATCTGTTGTAGTAGTCTTGGAACACAAAGTAGCGCGCAAGGATGCCCAGCCGCTCTCCAAATGGCGTCGTCGCCTTGACCATTTTCAAGCGACCGTAGGTTTCCTTCAACGATTTGATCGCTTCTTCCGGGCTTAACTTGTATGTGTCGTTGCCCGACTTAAAGGCTTTGTAAGCTTCGCCGATTGCTTCATCGTTCCACTTGATCTTGTCTTTTTTGATAGCATCCAGATCCTTGGTCAAGGTTTGCGAGGCTTGGATTTTCTGGAAGTCCTTAAGGTAAGTGTCCTTCTTTTTGTCAAAGTCACTTGGCAGGTTAGGCTTGATGTCTACTAAGTGATAGATCGTTGCGGATGTACCCTGCATCATGACCTTGCTTGTCTCACCCGGCTTGAGGTTGGCCAGCGGCTTCATCGTTTCGACCGCATCGAAGAATTGCCGCCCGATTGGCATCGGCCCGTTGTCCCTCCCTTTGTTGTACTTGGCATGAACATCGTCGAATTTTGCCCCGGCGTTGATTTCTGCTAAGGCCTTTTCAGCTTCAGATTTGTTCTGATCTGCGGTCTTCTTAGGATCATCAAACCGGATCCTCTTGAAATTGAAGGATTCTGTCGACTTTTTGTAATCGTCTATCGTCGCTGCCGAACTTAACTGGTAAACGTTCAAAACAGCGCTGTAGAGGAACTGTTGTCGCACTTTCGCTCCTTCTGCAGGATCTTGTAGCTGCGAAGAAAGCTCCTTGATCCGTTGCTCTTTGAACTGGAGCGGCGTCATGCCATCACGGGCCTTCTTGAAGGCATCTTCAAATTCCTTTTCGGTCGCATTGGGCTTCAAGACCTTTTGTTGAACCATCTGAGACTTGAAGGACTCAACGACTTGCGCCCAGTCCCGCTCGATCGTCTCTTTGATGAGGGTCGGCGTGACTTCTGCCTTCTTGGCCTTTGCGAGTGTCTCCAAAGCAGTCAAATCGATGGCGGAGTTCACTGCCCCGATTTGGTTATAAAAATCACTGAGGGGGTTTCCTGTGGCTTGGTTCGAGCTCTGGGCCAAGGCAGCTTCCAAGGCTTCGGCGGACACGGGCTGGCCATCGACTGTGGCGATGGCGGTGCTGGCGTCGGCAGCTTTTCCGCCAAATGCCGAACCGAGCCCCATACAGGTCCCGTTGTTCAGCATTCCAATGATGAATAGGACACCAATTATCCAGGCCACGACTTGGCAGCCCTTCTTTTCAAACATGGATCGGATCTTAGTGATGGACAAATTAGTGGCACCTCAAGCGGATTGAAGCAAAAGTATGGCACGGGCCAATCCCAGCAAGCGGACTTGAGGCCTTGACATGTAGACATGTTTAGGCTATAATGACCCCCGGGGATGTAGAAGTCCAGGAAGGGTCATATGGCAAAAGGATTAACAGTGCGGCAGGAGAAGATCTTGCAATTCGTCTTAGAGTATGTTCAGAACGAAGGGTATCCACCCTCGATCCGCGAGATCGGTCAGAAGTTCGGGATAGGCTCGCTCCGCGGAGTGACGGTCCACCTCGACGCACTTGCCCGGAAGGGGTTCATTGAGCGGTCGAACACGCCGCGTTCGATCAAAATTGTGCACCCTGCATTTCAGACCGGAACAAAGGTCGTCATGCTCCCCTTGCTGGGCCAGATCGCAGCGGGCACCCCTATTTTGGCCGAGCAGCACGTCGAGAACCTTATCCCCGTGCCGAGCGAAATGGTGCGCAGCATTCAGGGTGCGTTCGTTTTGCGCGTCAAGGGAGACTCTATGTCCGGAGAGGGGATCAATCCGCGGGACTTGGTCGTGATCAAGCCTCAGCAGACCGCCAACCACGGCGATTTAGTTGCCGTATTGATGGGTGACGAAGCGACAGTCAAACGAATCCACTTCACCGGTGAAACCGTCAAACTCATGCCAAGCAACCCCGCCTACGACCCGATCATCGTAGACCGCGAAGACGCCAGGGTGGTCGGTAAGGTCGTCGGCCTCATGCGTGATTACGAAGGGATGGCGTTCTAATCACGGTCCGCTGAGGTATTCGATTCGACGGTCCCTGCGGTCGTTTGTCCTTTGCTCTTGCTTGAGGATCCCAACGTGCTCCGAGAACCAGGTCTCAAGCTGGACCGTCCGGCCGTTCTCAGTCAGACTCAGAGTGGTGAGGACAGTGTCTTGCTCTCGGCCAGCATATCGGTACTTGTCGGTCATGACTTGCAGCTGGGCTTCTGCCTTGCGTCGCTTGCCCTGGACAAGGGTCGTACCTTGCCAGGATATTGGACCCCGTGAGAAGAGTGGCAGGGGAGGATCAAACGATTGGCTCGCAAGCTCTGCGGCCCAGAGTGTCGAGCCGTCCCATGCCAAACGCGAGCTGCCGGAGTTTCCCTTGAGTTCAAAGCCACTCCACCGGCCAACTGGGACGCGACGAACGACCTCAAGATCTTCTACACGGGACGAAAAATCTTCTTTGACGGAGTAGCTCCATTTGTTCCCGACCGCCAGCGGAAAGTACCTATGATCTCCGGGAGCGCATCCCATTGCGACCAACCCAATGCAAGCCCATCCAGCCCTCATACGGACTCCAATTTAGCGAGGCTCTGCACCATCTTCTTTACTCCGACCTCTCCAGGAAAAGCCACCGTGACCTCCGCGTCCCCCTTGAGCGGGCCACAAGCAATGACGACACCGACGCCGAACTTTCGGTGCTGGACACGTTCGCCGACTTTGAATGGAGGCTCCCAATGTGGCCGTGAAGGTGCCCGTGCGGGTTCGACCACAGCATACTCACCGGTCCGTAACTGTCTCACAGTCGGTAGTTCTGAGTTTGTCGACCGTCGGATTCCGTACAAGGTTTCCGTCAGTTCGGCAGGGATGTCATCAAGAAATCTTGAGCGACGGTTGAAAGAAGGTTGTCCGTAGAGGGCCCTCCTGGTCGCATGGCTGAGGTGCAAGTCCTGCATGGCACGCGTCATGCCGACATACGCCAGGCGCCTCTCTTCCTCCAATTCCATGTCTGACCCTAGGGACCGCGAATGAGGGAACACGCCCTCTTCCATCCCGACCAAGAACACGGTGGGAAACTCCAGACCCTTGCTCGAATGGAGAGTCATGAGAGTCACAGCGTCTCCTGTAGAATTCAGAGTGTCCACGTCAGACATGAGGGCGACAGATTCTAAGAACAGGGCCAAGCCCGGCTCGTCTTGAGTCCCATCAAAATCCGTCGTGACATTGATCAATTCTTGCAAGTTTTCGAGCCTGGATTGAGACTCTTCATCTCTCTGCGTCCGCAAATCATGGGCATAATTGCTTTTGTCCATAAGGTGCTTCAAGACTGGGGTCACAAGGCCGCCTTCCAAGAGCGATTGGGCATCTTCGATCACATGCACGAATCCGCCGATGGCCGACACCGTTTTCTTGGACAGTTCTTGGGTCGCAGTCGGATCGGTCATGGCGGTCCACAGACTGGTTAGCCGTTGCCCGGCCCATGACTCAACGAATTTTAGTGTGGCCGCGCCGATCCCCCTCGTCGGAACATTGATAACCCGCCGAAGCGATGCGTCGTCGTGAGGGTTCAAGACGAGCCGCAGGTAGGCGACCATGTCTTTGATCTCTTTGCGCTCATAGAACCGTTGGCCGCCGACCAGCACGTGGGGCACTTGCAAGGTCAGAAAAGCTTCTTCAAGGACTCGGGATTGCGCGTTCGCTCGGTACAGCACGGCAAATTCTCCATACTTGCGGCCCTCTCGGCGGACCCGCGATTGAATATGGTCGGCCACTTGCATGGCCTCGTCCTGCTCGGTCCCTGCTTCGCTCACCGTGACAAGGCTGCCTTGCTTTTTGTCAGTCCATAGCCTCTTGTCTGCCCTCCCTCGGTTGTGGCAGATAACTGAATAGGCCGCGTCAAGGATTTTCTGCGTAGACCGATAGTTCTGTGACAGCGTGACGACCTTGGCGTCCTTATGGTCGCTGCTGAACCGCATCATATGCGTCACGTCGGCTCCCCGCCAGCCATAGATGGACTGGTCGTCGTCTCCGACGATCGTTATGTTCCGATGCCTTCCACTCAAGATGTCGGCTAACTGGTATTGGGCAAAATTGACGTCCTGATATTCATCTATCAAGACATGGAGGAACTGGTCTTGATATTTTTCCCGGACGCCTTCGGCTTGCTCTAGCAACCTCACTGCCTTGAACAAAATGTCATCAAAGTCCAGCGCATTGGCCCTGGACAGCGCCGAGTTGTAGTCCTTGTAAACGGAAGATACGATCCCTTCAAAAAACCCAGTCGCAGTAGTCGCGTATTTCTCTGGGCCGACAAGCTGCTCCTTGGCCCGACTGATCTCATTCAAGACACCTCGCGGTTGGACTGACTTATCGTCAATCCCTTTACTCTTCAGAGCTTCCTTGATCAATCCCAGCTGGTCACTGTCGTCATAAATGACGAAATGGGGGTCTATCCCGATCGCACGTCCATCGATCCTCAGCATCTTAGCGCAGATCGAGTGGAACGTCCCCATCCAAAGCCCGTTGGCGCGGTCGCCGACCATGTCGACAATCCTCTCTTTCATCTCCCGGGCAGACTTGTTCGTAAACGTCACAGCCAGGATCCGTCTTGGAGCGATCCCTTCCGCGATGAGTCGCGCGATCCTACAGGTTATGACACGCGTCTTGCCCGATCCTGCGCCAGCAAAGACCATGAGCGGCCCACCGGGGTGCTCGACCGCCTCACGTTGCTCAGGATTTAGAGTGTTGACGTCGAACGGCGCGGTCATGTGCGGTAGACGAAATTATACCTTTGGAGCAAATCATTCAAGGAGAGCTTTCAAAATAGAAAGCCCCCTCTCCCGTTCACGGGGGAGGGGGTTGGGGGTGGG
>JAEURO010000164.1 GCA_016788345.1 Chthonomonadaceae bacterium | reverse complement strand
AACATCATCCGTCCCATCTGCTCTGTCAGGTCGATCGTATACCGTCCGATACGAGCAATGCCTTCCATGCCACGCTCTCCTCTCGTCCACCGGCCCTGCACACAGCCGTCGAAACACGTTGGGCCCGGTCAGGCCAGTCCCTCGAGCAATCCGCATCAAAACGGTTTCTACATGGTCGTCCAACGTGTGCGCCGTAAGAATCCACTGAGCCGCTGTTTGAAGTTTCGTTGTCTCAAGAAACGAATATCGGGCCCGCCTACCCGCTTCATCCAAGCCGATCCTTTGAGTACGGGCGACAACAGGGACATCAGCGTTGCCCAAGACAAAGGGAACACTGAGTTGACTTGCAAATGTCGCGCACTGTTCGGCCTCACCGTCTGCTTCAAGCCGTTGACCATGGTGAAGGTGAGCGGCGACAACGTCCAATCCAGCCCGGGTGCATAGGTGGAGCAAGCAGGTCGAATCCGGCCCACCCGAGTAACCGACGACCACACGTGCGCGAGGGCCAATACCGATTTGCCCTAGGTGCCCGGCAAACCAGTCATACATGGCCTGAGAGTACCTTTGGCATGGCGAACGGGTACACTTGGTGGACGGTGCGGGCGTAGCTTAATGGTAAAGCTCCAGCCTTCCAAGCTGATCACGTGGGTTCGATTCCCATCGCCCGCTCCAGTCTAACTTTCTTAGAACCGGACAGCCAGGTTCCAATTCAAGTGGTTTCCCCGGACAAGCCCGAGGAACATAGACACTCCCGCCTTATTCCCTTTGATCGGACTTCGATCCATGTCGCCAAAGTCATAGCCGATCCCACAATTGATGTTGAAACCGTCATACTCGGCGATCAATTTAGCGTTTTTGCCAAGGTTTGTCGAGACATTGCCAAACCAATCCTGAAACCTCCGCGTTCCTTTCCCTAATGAAGCGTAAGTCCCTGAGGGGCCCTCCCAAGTAGCAACTGCAAACCACGATCTCGCCGAACGCGGATAACGCTCGACTGCTCCGACAAACGGCGTTCCGTCTCTTCCTCCTAGGGCCTGGACCCCGACTCCAAGGGTCACAGGGCCCCGCTGGTTTGGGGGCGTCCATGTTAGGTTTGTCGCATTGTCAAACCGGCTACTGAGCGCCATGTATGAGAAGCTTGCCCTACCTAAGCGACCTATCGGCAATCCGACCGTCGCCACCATCGTCCCATTGCTCGTCGATTGACTCGCTCCGGCTGTGTCGAGAAACTGCGGCCGAAGGTTTCGGCTGACCGATCCCATTCCCAGTGAGACTTGCCACCGATCTGGGGAATAGGCGATTGGTGTGGCAATGGCCCATGCCCCTTTTGGCCCAAGTTTGCCATTGGAATCTACGCCGTACCCACACCCAGGCATGCCTGAGTGAGCACGAAACTGTGGGTAGTCATCGAACGACGTGAAAAATTGCGCACAGGCCAAACAAGGACCAGCAAAAATCAGACTCAAGTACAGTCGCACAGCAATGAGTATGACAGTTCTATCACGTGACACCTTGACGGGTCGCTTACATCGAATAAGGGTATTCTCAGAGAGTACATGGCGGTAGCCTTTTCACAGTCGCAATGCGTCCTTGAGGCGCTCAAGGCCAAAATCGCCGATAAGTCTGCACTTGTTGGGGTCATCGGGCTCGGTTATGTGGGTCTGCCATTTGCAGTTGAAAAAGCCAAGGTCGGTTACAAGGTCCACGGGATCGAACAGAACTCGCAACGGGCCGCAATGGTAAACGAAGGCGACAATTATATTTGCGACGTTGACGACTCTGAGCTAGCTAGGGTCGTTTCCGAAGGAGCCCTTCATGCCGTCACGGATTTTGAAAGGATCGTCGAAATGGACGTAATCGTCGTATGCGTTCCAACTCCGTTGCACAAAAATCTGTCGCCAGACCTTCAATACGTCCTCAATGTCACTAGGGAGATCGCAAAAAGGCTTCGACCGGGCCAACTAGTGTCATTGGAGTCCACAACCTATCCAGGAACATGTGAAGAAGTCATGCTCCCTATACTAGAATCGAGCGGGCTAAAGGTCGACATTGATTTCTACTTGGCCCACTCGCCAGAGCGCGTCGACCCCGGCAACAAACGATATACGACCAAGAACACGCACAAGGTTGTTGGGGGTGTCGGTCCCCGGTCATTGGATGCCGCGACCGCCTTTTACGGACAGACTATCCTCAACGTTGTCCCTGTCTCCAGCGCCAAAGCCGCAGAAATGACAAAAGTCTTCGAAAACACATTCAGGGCAGTCAACATTGCCCTTGTCAATGAAATGACCATGCTCTGCGACAAAATTGGCCTCAACGTTTGGGAGGTCTTGGACGCGGCCTTCACGAAACCTTTTGGCATCATGCCTTTCTATCCGGGCCCAGGGGTTGGCGGGCACTGCATCCCCTTGGATCCCCATTATCTTGAGTGGAAGGCCAGACAGATCAACTTTACAACCAGGTTCATCGGGTTAGCAGGCGAAATCAACCGGGCCATGCCTGCGTTCGTCGTTGATAAGGCGAGGCGTTGCCTCAACAGCATGGGCGTTGCATTGTCGAGGTCAAAAGTGCTTGTCCTCGGGGCCGCATATAAGAAAGACATTGACGATTGGCGAGAGTCACCAGCAATCGAAGTCATGAAGCTTCTCATGGAGGATGGCGCAACTGTCTCCTACCACGACCCGTTCGTGCTTAGCGTCAATGAAGAAGACGTTTCTCTGGTCTCCGTACCGCTGACACACCTGGACAAATACGACTTGGTCCTCATCGCCACTGACCACACAGACATTGACTATTCGAAAGTCGTTAAGGAATCGAAACACGTGCTCGACACCCGCAATGCGACCAAGGATCTCTTTGGCGCAAACGTCACGGTTTTGTGACAGACCAAACCCTCAAGTAAATTGCCAACTTCTGGCCCTTGAATCCCCAGTAATTCCACCGATAACAGAGTGGGATGACCAGAGGTGTTCAAACTTCAGCAACCGCGATGTCGACGGCCCAAAAGTGGCTTGACGTCATTTCAAACAACTTGGCGAACGCAAGTACGATCGGCTACAAAAAGGACGGGCTTACGTTCGCAGACAAGTTGGTTCGAGAGCTCGCGATGGACGGCGGCGAAGGCAAAGCCGTCGGGTCGCTTGGAAACGGCGCAACAGTTGACCAGCAGTACACTGATTTTTCGTCTGGAATGATCGCCATGACCGGAAACCCCCTCGACATGGCTGTGCGAGGTTCTGAAGGCGCATTTGCAATTCAGACTCAAAATGGTGTCCGATACACGAGGGATGGTGCTTTCCAAATTGGGACGGACCGTCAGCTTGTCAGCAGCGGCGGACACCCTGTCCTGGACATCAGCGGGCAGCCGATCAAGCTCGGCACAGGCACTGTCAGGGTGTCGGACGACGGCGGAGTGTTTGTCGAGGGAGTGCGAACAGCACAGATAGGGGTGTTCGAAGGTGATTTTGAAAAGATCGGAGCAAACCTCCTCAGCAGCGCCAACGCTAAGCCCAGCGAATCGCCAAGCCTCGTTGTCGGAGGAATCGAGAGTTCCAACGTCAATGTCGTCGAAGAGATGGTCGCGTTGATAAAAGTCAACCGCTCATTTGAAATGGCCCAAAGATCGGCTCAAAGCCAGGACGAAAGCACCGGAAAACTGATGGGGGCCCTTGGGCGATAACGGCTTACCTTTTCTTAACATTTTGACAATCACACATGACTGACACAAGAGAGAATGATAGACAATGATGCGCGCATTAACCACTGCGGCTACCGGAATGGTCGCCCAACAAACAAATCTAGACGTCATCGCTAATAACTTGGCGAACGCCAACACCAACGGGTTCAAGTCACAAAGGGCTGAGTTCCAAGACCTGATGTACCAGACATTCAGGGCGTCTGGTGCCGCAAGCGGCGGCGACGCCAAACTTCCGGCCGCTGCCCAAGTCGGGCTCGGGAGCCGGTTTGCAGCCACAAGCACAAACTTTAGCTATGGCTCGATACAAGCCACTGGCAATCCGTTCGACGTAGCCATCAATGGCGAGGGGTTCTTCAAGGTCACTTTGCCCGACGGATCGACTGCATACACGCGGGACGGGTCTTTCAAACCCGACGCAAACGGACTGCTCGTCACGAACGACGGCTACCCGGTCGATCCTCAACTCACTGTCCCGACTGGGGCGCAGGCTGTTACCATCGCCGCCAATGGGACTGTCACAGCGGTCCTTCCGGGAGCGAACGACCCCCAGCCGATCGGAAACATCACGTTGGCTGTTTTCCCTAACCCAGCAGGACTGACCAGGGTCGGGCAAAACCTCTACAAGTCTGGCGGCGGCTCTGGCGACCCGGTCGACTCGACTCCTGGCGAGCAAGGAACAGGTTCGCTGCAGCAGCGCTTCCTAGAAGGCTCTAACGTGCAAATTGTTGAAGAAATGGTCCGCATGATTTCGGCTCAACGGTCCTACGAAATCAATTCTAAAGCCATCCAGACGGCAGACGACATGCTCGGCACTTTGAATTCCCTCAAGAGGTAACGCCATGCTCCGGTTTTTGACAGCCTTACTCATTGGCCTCTGTGGCCTGTCCTATGGGCAACTCCAAGTCCGGGTGGATGGCCCAGGCTACTTTCGGTTCTTCTCAAAGGGAAAAGTCTTCTATGCCAAGTCGGCAAATCTGGTCGTCGTCGATGGAAAGATTGGCTTGGCCTCTGGCGAGACGCTCGCCCCTGGCCTTCAGGCTGACCAATTCTCGAACCTGACAATCGAACTGGACGGAGAAGTCTCTGTGGCCGGACAGACCGTTGGGCGGATAGTTTTAGCCTCGTTCGAGTCTGAACTGGACGTTTCGTCTGGGTTGGCTTCTTCGGCGGCCCGGCCCAGGCTCGGTAGCCCAGGTGAAGGTGCATTTGGAGTCATCCGGTGCGTCTCGACATCACAAAAGCCTGTGCAAGCTCACGCTCCAAAGCCTGTCGCGAAAAAGACAAACCTGGCGGCACCTCCGATCAAAGAACGAGCCCGTACCACGATTCGACTGCATGACCTTTCCGCGATAGACAAAGAGACCATAACCCTTGGTGATGTGGGCGAGATCTCTGCAGAGCCAGCAGTCATGAAAACGCTCCAAAGCCTGGAACTTGGCCAGACGCCGCCTCTTAATGTAGACAGAATCGTGGACCGCACAAGGATTATGGTCCGACTTAAGTCAGTGGGGATCGATCTCGCTCATGTCGACTTGCTCGGTCCTGAACGGGCCAAGGTCACACGAAAGGGACAAAAGGTGGGATACGACCAGTTTGTCCAAGCTGGACGGGAAGGGGCAAAGGCCAAAGGTTACATGGATCTTGAGCCGACAAACCCCGGTCCAGACATGAACGCACCTATCGGAAAGCTCGAGCTTGTGACTGAATCGGTGAACGTCTCAAGCGAGGGACTCTCTGTCCTGATCGGCACCTATGTCGACGGCAAAAGGTTCAACAGTCGGACCATCAAGTGCCGATCGACCGCGGTCAATCTGAGATTAGGGACGGTCGTCACGGTGACCGTCAAGCGAAACTCACTGACAGTCCAGTCAAAAGGCAAGATCGTCAAGTTTGACCAAGCCACGGGGCAGGCGACGGTGCAGATCATCGATACCGGTGCCCTCTTGACTGGTAAG
>JAEURO010000163.1 GCA_016788345.1 Chthonomonadaceae bacterium | reverse complement strand
CTGTATTGCGGGAACAGTGGGACGACCATACGTCTTTTGACCGGCATCTTGGCTGGAATGCACGGGGTCGACGCTGTCTTGACGGGAGACAGCTCATTATCCAGGCGTCCGATGGATCGGATAGTTCAACCCTTGTCACAAATGGGTGGGGACATCGAGGGTTCTTGTCCTCCACTGACAATCCGAGGACGGCCCCTCTCTGGCACAAAGTACAAGTCGCCCGTCGCCAGTGCCCAGGTCAAGTCCGCTGTTCTGCTCGCAGGTTTGACTGCCCAGGGCGCGACCTGGGTGACGGAACCCAGCTTGAGCAGGGACCACACTGAACGGATGTTTGAGGCCCTGGGTATTGAACTGCTTCGTGAAGGGGATCTTTCAGTCGGCTTGTTAGGCGGGCAAAGGCTCGGGCCCCTTGACTTCTTGGTTCCCGGCGATATATCAAGCGCGGCATTCTTCATGGTTGCGGCGTCCATTTTGCCTGGGTCGAAAGTGACCTTGTCTCAAGTTGGGATCAACCCGACCCGCACAGGCGTGTTGGATATTCTTCGACAAGCTGGTGCATCAGTGACTCTTGATCAAGAGTTTGACTCGGACGGTGAGCCAGTGGCAGACATTACCGTGGCTAGCGGAGGCCTCAAGGCTTTTGAGATTTGCGGGCCGCTTGTTCCCAGGTTGATCGATGAAATTCCGATTTTGGCCGTGCTTGCCACCCAGTGCGAGGGCGTGACGGTGATCAGGGACGCCTCTGAACTTAGGGTCAAGGAATCAGATCGTATTGAGCTTGTCGCGAATGGTCTGAATGCGATGGGAGCGCATGTTGAACCCCTCCAGGACGGACTGAAAATCACTGGCCCTTCGCTCCTCACAGGCGCGACGATTGATGCGACCGGAGATCACAGGATCGCGATGTCCTTTGCTATTGCTGGGATGGTCGCCATGGGTGAGACCAGGGTGACCGGTGCCGAAAGCATTTCAACGAGCTACCCGCAGTTTGAATCCGACCTGGCATTTGTGACGGGTCGAGAGATGGCCTAGCCTCCTGGTTTCCAGTTTTGTCCGTAGTCCAATGGAAGCGGTTTGCCCACCTTGAGATAAGTCAACTTGAGGCTTGGTTCGACTTGCTTCCATTCTTCTGGAGTGAGCATGGCCGAGTGCCCGTCTAAGAAGGCCACGATCCGTTTGCCGTTTGGCCAGACTTTGTCTTCGTAAAAAAGCACAATGGCATTCGGTTCGCTGGCTGACAACAATGAAACTCCGGCCAGTGACATATTGAACCGGAACTGACTACCGTTTGGGTTGTGTGTCGACCAAGCTTCGAAGCTTTTCAGATATGGATAGGTTACAAACTGAACGGCTTTTGTCGATTGGGCATAGGGCGCAACATCGTCATAGTCCGACGCATACATGAGCAATGCAGTTGAAATTTGTCTGGCGTTTGAAAGGCCGGCGGTCTCCTCGGCGTCTCCCTCGCTTAAGGTTGGATTGTCGGCAGTCGTGGACTTTTCCACCGGCGGCGCTGAAGATGCCAACTGTTCTAATGTTGAAACCAGCTTGGCTTTGTCAAAATCTGTCACGGCGGTCAACATGCTCACAGAGTCCAAGGCCACCAAGGTCAGAGTCAACTTCATGTTCTTTAGGGTGTCGGCCTTTGATTCGGCCCCGGTTTTGCCCGTTGCGCCCAATGTAATCTCGTTCGTGTCAAGGTTCCACTTATAAGTGACCATGAACGACTTTTGGCCGACTGTAAGGATGTCCCCCTTGCTCCAACTGAGATCGGCGATGGACATTAAGACAAACCCGGCAGGATCCTTTGTTTCTGAGCCACCCATCATCATTGTGAGTGGAGACAGAAGGGTACTCATCATGTCCATGATCCCGCCGCCTCCCCCACCGGAAGTTTTGATGCGTAGGGGCTTAAAACCATCTGGAAGATCTGCAGGTTTGTAGACAACAGGGACGACTTTCCCGTCTAAGATGTCGGCCATCGAGGGTCCTTGGGCAGACGAGGTGACTGTCACTGCGGCTATGAGAACTAGGAGGCCTGTTAGACGGTTAAGCATGCTGCCATCTTACCTACGAGACAATTGCGCCGTACAATTCAGGTCGTCGTGACCCCATCAGATCTAGCTCATAGCATCCAGATTGCACGATTGTTCTCTTTGACCTGGCTTCTTCGACATTGATCTGCGCAGAAATCAAGCACTCGTCTTCGCCAGCACGGGCTAGTTCGTTGCCATAAACGTCGCAAATCAGGCTTTGGCCGATAAATCTGAAGTCGCTTTCAGTTCCGACCCTGTTGCAAGCCGCATAGAAAACGCGGTTTTCAGCCGCCCTTGCGGAAACCATGAATTTCGGCCCGGCCTCTGCACCTATTGGCCAGTTCGTCGGCAAGACAATGATGTCTGCGCCCTTGAGAGTCAGGACGCGGGTCGGCTCAGAATGGCGCAAATCGAAACAAATCAAGACACCTATGCGTCCGATGTCTGTTTCAAAAACATTGATATCAGGCCCTGGTGTCGCAAACCGGTCCAGGCCAAGGAAAGGCAAGTGCGTCTTTTGGTAGAGCTCTTGAGTGCCGTCTCGCCTTACAAGCACGGCGGAATTGAAAATTTGGTCTTGCACCCGTTGGCTAAATCCGACGACCATATTGGTCGAATTTGATTTTGCCAAGTTAGCCAGATCTGTGAAGGCACCCTGCCGCGGATCGTATGTCAAAGAAATCTCTTGGGCCGCTTCCAGTGAATTGACACAATATCCAGTCAAAAAGCACTCGGGGAAAACAATGAGGTCGTTTCCTTGCGTTGCAGGGCCTTGGAGCACAGAACTTAACTTCGAAAGGTTTGCGTCTGTATCACCAAACACAACATCAAGTTGAGCGCAGGAGACCTTCATTGACCGATGTAGACGAGGGGGTCGCCTGGTTGAACGAGCTGGCCGTTGGCTGCAGGCGTTCCGACAACCTTCCCGCTGACTGTCGCCGTGATCTCATTGAAAACTTTCATGGCTTCGATGAGGCCAATGACTTGGCCAGCCTCGACAGAGTCTCCGATTTTGACAAACGGGGGTGAACCTGGGTTTGGAGAAGAATAATAGATACCAGTGGTCGGGCTGTTCACTGGCACGCCGCTTTGTTGTCCGTCAGCGTTCGCCGGAGCGACAGGCTTGGCAAGCCGAGAAGGTAAGGACTTCGGCGCTGCTTCTTGGATCTCGACAAAGTCATTGGAAAACTTGCATGACCAGTCCTCGCAGCTGTACGAAACTTCGTCGAGACCGAATTCTCGCGCAATTTCTATCAACTCTTCCATCTTGTCATGGAGATCCTTCATAGTCCAATTATGACGGATCGGATGGTGGCGGGGAAGTAGGAGAAGAAGGTTCGGCGGACGCAGAGGTCTCCGGCGCCGCCGACTCATTGCTTCCCGGTGCAGAATAGTCGTTGATGTGAAACCCAGATCCTTTGAACAAAACGCCAATCGGTTGAATCACTCGCTTCACGGTGCCTTTTGCTCCGCACGCGCAGTCTGTTACAGGGTCCTCAGTTATCCGTTGGTCCAGTTCAAACACTTTGAGGCATGACTGGCACTCATACACATAGGTCGGCATGGTTTGTTTGACTAATTGACGGGACGAGAATCCCGCCTTAACTACAGGGATTCTGCCACAATCGTCGGTCTGGGTGCCCGGCCGCACTCGATTCTTGTGATGGCTCCTCAGACATTCGTTATTGGCGACATTCCAGCTATTTTCCTTCTTGTCATCCTAGAAGCCCTCTTGTCTGCGGACAATGCTTTGGTCCTGGCAATCATGGTCCGCCACCTGGACTCGGCAAAACAAAAAAGGGCCCTGAGCACGGGACTTGCGATGTCTTTCGTATTCCGGTTCGCTGCTATTTTGGTCGCGACACAGGTCATGCGGCTTTGGTGGCTACAAACTGTCGGCGGACTCTACCTTGTCTTTTTGTTGGCCAAACATGTTTTCTCGTCAAGAGGACACGCAGAGAAAAGTGTGAAAGAGCGATCGAGCTATGGGGCCACGATTGTGGCCCTTGCTGTCACTGATGTGGCCTTTGCGGTCGACAGCGTGCTTGCGGCCGTCGCTATCGTGAAACAGCCAGACAAAGTTTGGGTCGTCATCATGGGCGCCCTGATTGGCATTATCGCCCTACGGTTTGCAGCTGGAGCCTTCATCAAGCTTCTGGAACGATTTCCATCGCTCGACCACATGGCCTACGCATTGGTGGGTTGGGCGGGTGTCAAGCTAATTGTAGAGTCGGGACACACGTTTGAAGAGCTCAACCCCGGTGCGCTGCCATTCCATGTTCCAAAAATGGAGCCTTTGGTCTTTTGGAGCGGCATGGGAGTGATCCTTCTGTTAGGAATTCTCTTCGCCGTGCTTAAGCCCAAAAAGTCCGATCCCACAACCTAGCTACACTCGGTATCCTTGTACCAGTGAAGAAGCTCAAAGTCGGCATCATTGGGACAGGCGGCATTGCTTGTGCTTGCCATATTCCCGGTTACCTGTCAATACCTGACCAGTGTGAGATCAAGTGGCTGTGCGACATTAAGCCAAAAGCGCTTGACGAAGCTCTGCTTCTAGCTCCTGGGGCTAAGACGACGGCTGATTATCGCGACCTCTTGGCAGACCCGGAAGTCGACGCGGTCAGCGTGGCCACTCCGAACAGGGTCCATATGGATCCCACGATAGACGCTCTCCGAGCCGGCAAACACGTGCTTTGTGAAAAGCCGCTGGCCATGGATCGGCATGAAGCCAAGAAAATGTGTCGAGCCGCCAAGGAGTCAGGCAAGATCTTGCAGGTCGGGCTCCAAATGCGCTTTGGCGGTGCAGCCCGGTTCATGAAGGACTATATCGACGCCGGACATATGGGTGACATTTACTATGCCCGGGCTCAGGCACTTCGTCGCCGTGGGGTGCCTAGCTGGGGGGTTTTTATCGATAGGGAGCAGCAGGGCGGTGGCCCGCTGATCGACATAGGTGTTCACATCATGGACTTGACCCTCCACTTGATGGGCTATCCCAAACCCGTTTCTGCAAGTGGCAAGACTTGGGACACCTTAGGAAAGAATCCTGACTTAGTCAATTTTTGGGGCCCATATGACCATTCTAAGTTCACGGTTGAAGACATGGCGGTGGGCTTGGTCCGGTTCGAGAACGGGGCGGCTGTGACGCTCGAAAGTTCCTTCATGGCAAACATTAAGGAAGAGTTCTTTCGCACAGAGCTTTTTGGGACGAAATCAGGCGCCCTGGTCAAAGGTGCGGGTTCCGAACCCATCGAAATCTATTCCGAAACAGACAAGCAACTGTTTGACTGCGTGCCCAGGAACATTCCCGAAGTCGTGTCAAGTCACATAGCCGAAGTCCAGGAGTTCGTCAAGGCCGTCCATTCTGGCGCACTTTCACCCGTTCCAGGGGAAAACGGACTCGTCCTGAATGCTATTTTCGATGCCTTGTATAAATCTGCTGAAACAGGCAAGGACGAGCTGATCGATGTGGCGTACTAAAACACACTGGGTCTAGGAATCATTCTTCGACTAGTTGGCGTCAAAAACAGTTGACAAAAGGACTCATGTAAATGAAGGACAGTGGCTCTACAAAAGCGAAGTTGGTTTTAGGAGTGGCCGGCCTCTTGCTGACTGCTGGA
>JAEURO010000162.1 GCA_016788345.1 Chthonomonadaceae bacterium | reverse complement strand
TGCGCCAGTCTTGAGCGTCCTGTCCACAGTCCTCTTTCTCGGGTTGCCTATTTTCGGAATTTTTTTGGCAGCCAGGTCACGTTGGGACGCGAAGACTGCCCTGACTTTCTTATCCATTGGGGCCGTTGTACATCTCTCTGGGGCTCTGTATCTTTCGACCGTGCTGAGGGAAGGGGGTTTTGGTCCTTTGCTCGTCGATTGTGCGGTACAAGCAGCCATTGGATTTTGGACGCTCGGCCTAGGGGCATTGATCGGCACTTCGATCCGCGATCCTAACATGGTTGTGCCGCTTGCTGTCTTCCTTGCTGGCCTGGACATGTTCCTCGTCTTTAGTCCTGTCGCACCGACGAACCGGCTCGTCAAGCAGAATCCCGCCTTCTTCAAGAGTTTGGCAGTGGAAGTCCCTGCCGCAAAAGTTTTCACCGAGGGCCCTGCCACAGTCGGCGTATCTCCGCAGGCCTATGTCGGTCCAGCAGACTTGCTGTTTATGGCAGTCTTCTTTGTCTTGATTGCCAAGCACCAGATGAAACTTCGAGAGACGTTTCTTTGGTTGGCCCCAGTGATGGTCGCTTATCTGCTGCTTGTCCTGTCTCCGTTGAAGTTATCCATGTTGCCGGCCCTCGTTCCGATCGGAATCACCGTTCTGCTGGTCAATTGGAAATCCTTCAAATTTTCCGGCCAAGAAAAGGCCATGGTGGCAGGAGTGACCGTCGTTT
Source organism: Chthonomonadaceae bacterium (assembly GCA_016788345.1). Lineage (GTDB taxonomy): Bacteria > Armatimonadota > Fimbriimonadia > Fimbriimonadales > Fimbriimonadaceae > JAEURO01. The sequence goes on along the minus strand of JAEURO010000162.1, from coordinate 4,968 downwards.
CTCTTCTCCTTGCAGCGATTGGACTCGTCCAGCACTTCAAGGAGAACAGGCCAGGGTTGCGACCTGTGCCTTCGAGGCCGGAGATCGCCCCAAAGCCTGAAAGATGACTTCTGAAGCATGGGCCAACTTCTCGCGATCTACCCCCGTCGGGACGCCAGAGCGCTCTAAGAAGTACACGAGGTCGTCGGTCGACAGGTTTCCACCGGCTCCGGGGGAATAGGGGCACCCGCCCAATCCGCCTGCACTCGCATCAAAAGCGAGATATCCATGCTGCAGAGCCATGGCCGTGTTCGCGACCGCCGTGCCATAGGTGTCGTGGAAATGCCAAACAACTTTGCCTTTGTCGACAGCACTGATCTCGCTGCACAGAGCCGCGACCTCTTTCGGGCCCGCTTTGCCTACCGTGTCTCCAATCGACACTTCGTCCACACCAAGGTCAAAGAGCCGGATAAGGGCCGCCGCCGTCCGTTCGGGATTGACACGGCCAGAATATGGGCACTCAAAACTCGTACTCAAGTATCCTCGCACCCATCCGTCGGGGACCTGGCCTCTGAATTCCGATACGACCTCGCTGAAGACGGCTAGTGATTCGTCCACAGACATGTTGAGGTTATGTTCACAAAACTCGTCGGTGACTGCGGTGAATACGGCGATTCTCTTTGCCGCTGCTTCGAGAGCCCGATGAAGGCCTCTCTGATTGGGCACTAAGCATGAGTAGAGCGGGCCGGGAGGCAGTTGGCCCCAGAGTTCGAAAGCGTCTCCCAACTGCGGCACCCACTTTGGAGAGACGAAACTGGTGGCTTCTATTTCTTTCAAGCCCGAATTGGCCAGAGCAGATATGACGGCCAGTTTGATTTCCGTCGAAATTTGTACGTTCTCGTTTTGTAGACCGTCCCGTGGGCCCACTTCAATTATCCTGACCACGGCCTATTGTGAGACATTGACAAAAAGGGTCATGGATCAAAAAAAGCGGCCCCTGTTTCCAGAGGCCGAGCACTTTCATCTCTTTCAGGGAAGATCCCACGCTCGCACCTGGCTTAGTTGGCCTGGCTGCTGCTGGGCTCGCTCTTGCTGTCGTCAAGCCAAGCTGGCTTGCCCTCGCACTTGACATCTGGTGTCATTCGTACGTGAGCCAACAGTGGCTTGACGACATAGTACCACACTTCTAGACAAATTCTATAGAATTGTCATACTTTTTTGCCTGGAGTCCTCGATGGAATGTGTCGTGAACCTATTTCAGTGCGATCCAAAGACCTGTAGCTCGACGCTCGATACAATTTGACCTCGTACAGACATGAGTTGGGCGCTGAAGCCAAAGCTGGACTTAGTGAAAGCGTGGTAAACGTAGTCGAGGCCCTGTTGCGATTCGCGCCACACAGTCAGGAGGTCGATTTGAACGAGTTCTGGCAGGCGCTTAGCAAGTGAAAACCGCCCCTTGATTTCGGCCATGGGGTTGTTCTTTGGTAACACACAAGACGATGTCACAGTGAAGTAATTGAGGCGCCTTAATGCTGTCAAGACAAGCCGAAGTGCGTCGCCCCGCTCCCACTGGTCAGCCAAACTATAGGCCCCCCAGAGGTCATCAAACTTCTTGTTGATTTCGTTCAGGCTGCAAAGCTGGCTCATTTTCCGGCTCGATGTGGACAAGCACACGGCCCTCGGCCACCTGTTCGCCTTTCGAGGCTCCGAGGATCGCGACCGTTCCCGAAAATGGCGCAAGAACGGAGTGTTGCATCTTCATGGCTTCTAATACGAGCAGGCGCTGGCCTTTGTCCACCTGGTTCCCTTGTTCCACAAATACATCCACGACCTGCCCCGGCATAGGTGCCCGTATTTCACCTGACGAAATTGCAGAAGAATGGCTCCTTCCAGGTGTGACCTTTTCAACTGTGTACGTGCGGCCGCCAAAAGAAACCAAAGTCTTATCGGCAGCCCGTACCGCCAAGGCGGACTTTGTGCCCTCGGGCGTATGGATCCAAAGCCTATCGAACGCTTCAGTCACTTTGACATCGGGATCCCTGTCCAGATCGCACTCAGCCGCATTCACCAAGTACCGCAACTTGATTTCGCCTCCCGATACTCCTTGGCCTTTTCGATGAAAGTTTTGAAAAGTTGAACTGAAGCGGGATCGTCCGGAGTCCGCTCCGGGTGCCATTGCACCGCGACCATGAAATTGGCGTCCGGGTCTTCTATGGCCTCGACTGTCCCATCGCTGGCCCAGGCAGAAACGACCAGACCCTGGCCGACGTGGTGAACAGCTTGGTGATGATAACTTTTTCCATCAATTGTTTCTTGCCTGGTCGCGCTACCGATTTGGGAGCCAGGCTCAAGCCTGATCGGCTCTCTGGTTCCTCCCTCATGAGATTTGTGGCCAACCAAATCTGGGAGGTGCTGAATCAAGTCACCTCCACGCTTCACATTCAGGAACTGGCACCCATAGCAGATACCCAGTATTGGCAGGTCACGCGAAGCCGCCTCGTAGAGTGCTGACTCCAGATCGAACCGGCCCGATGGTTCGAGCCTCGTGTCTTTGTGGGTTTCTTGGCCATAGAGCTTGGGATCGATGTCATGGCCACCGATGATCATCCAGCCGTCAATGAGGCTGATGACGGTTGCGACGTCGACCCCATGAGGCAATACTAAGGGTACGCCTCCAGCACCAATGATGCTGTCGATGTACGGCTTGCCAACAAAATACGCTTCTCTCTCGTCGCTCGTTGGGTCGGGGCCCTTCGATGGTACGATTCCAATCAGGGGTTTGCTCATGGCTTGATGAACTCTCGAATGTTCTCAACGTTGCTCTTGATTTCGTTTTGAAAGTTTGCGGCACCGACTCCATTGACCAAACGATGGTCGAATGTGATCCCTAAGTTGGCACATCTAACCAGCTTGACGTCTTTGGAACGAGGATCCAGCCCATTGTAGGGTTCTCCTAGGAAGACAGTGGCGATGCCTGGCGGAACGACGACAGCGACTGCGTCTCTTATTCCGAAAGCCTGCATGTTTGTAAGACTCAGAGTCACGCTCTCATTGGCTTGGTCGCGCCCACCACGGGCCAAGTCGATCCTTTCCCGGCACGCTGCTGCGAATTCCTTCCAGTCTAACGAATCGGCCCTTTCTACTACGGCGACGACGAGGTCGTCGCCGGGCAAGGTGACGGCGATGCCCATATTGACGTGGTGGTATGTCCTGACCACTCCCTCGCCAACGATTGTGGACCTGAACATCGGGTGGTTGGCAGTGGCCTTTGCCGCCGCATAGGCGAACATAGTGAATACGCTCGGCTGAAAATCACCGCCGCTTGCCTTGAACTCGGCTCGCAAGGCCTCGATGGGCCCCCAGTCCATAGCGACTGTCATAGTGCCAGGAACGACGAGTTGGCTGCCCCGTGTGAGCCGCGACATAAGAAGCCTTTGTTTTTGGCCCATTGGCAGTTCGCTGTAATTTTCGTTCTTGGTTACTGCGGTTGCCGCTGGAATCGAAGGAGATCCAGACATAAACGCGTCAATGTCGGACTCAGAGAGCTTTGTGCCAGTCGCGGGCACCGTTTCGATGACGTCGTTCGAAAGCCCTCGACTCCTTGCATAGGCTCTGACGCGGGGCGAGACATCTCTGCGCCGTCCCGAACCCAGCCGGTTTGCCGCGCCTGATGATTGTATTTGAGCAGGTGAACTTGCAGGGGCACTCACGACCGCAACAGTCGAAACCTGGCCAGCCACTTCAAGCTCGACCAAGTCTGCACCAATAGCCAACACTGTGTCTGGTTCTGCGAGCCACCGGACGATCTTGCCCGCATAGGGCGATTCAACGTCCATAACGGCCTTGTCTGTCTCCATTTGATAAATGGCCTCGTCCCGTTGCACCGTGTCGCCTGCATTCTTGAGAAAAGCGACAAGCCGGGCTTCCTGCAGTCCTTCACCAATCTGGGGGATCTTGAGGGTGATGACAGAGGCTCCCTGTGCCGCCGTGACCGGTTCGGGGGCTTTTGTCTGGGCTGCAGCCTGGGCACCGGCACTTCCCGTTTCCAATACAAGCACGTCTGCACCTATTTTCAGGACGGTGTCTGGCTCTGCGAGCCACTTCACTATGGTTCCATCGAACGGAGATTCGACGTCCATGACAGCCTTGTCTGTCTCAATCTGGTAAATCGGTTCGTCACGCTTGACATTGTCACCGGGCGACTTGAGCACTGCGACTAGCCTGGCTTCTTGGAGCCCTTCACCGATCTGGGGAATCTTGAGAAACGTCTCCGGCATTGAACCCAGTTTGACACATCATAGCGATGGAGCCTGTGGCATTTATGAGACAAGGGCTGGGCAAAAAAACGGCGCCAAGTCTGAACTTTGACGCCGAATACCCTATCTCGCTTGCGTACTTGCCCTCGGCAAGTTCTGTCGATGGCCGCTCTTATGGCAGCCTTGACCGAATTGTCGGACGCGGCACTGTAAAATCTTAGGCCACACATGACCTGATTGATCCGGGCCAAAATGGACCGTGCTCTTTGTCGTCGATTCACATACAGAAGGCGAGCCGACCCGGGTCGTCGTCAAGGGATCCCCGAAAATTTCAGGGTCTGTGACTGACAAGGTTGACTGTCTTAGGGCAGAGCATGATTGGATTCGCCGTAGGCTTTGCCTAGAGCCAAGCGGCTCTGAAATTGCTGTTGGAGCCCTTGTTTTTCCGCCGTCCGACCCTCAAGCCGACCTTGATGTAGTTTTTGTCAATAACGAGGGATACCTGGGAATGTGTGGCCATGGCACCATTGGACTTGTTGTCAGCCTGGATCACGTGTCTGGCTCTCGATTTGCCCATGACGAGTGGATTGACCGCGAGTGGACGGGATCTGTGACACTCAACACCTGTGTCGGGCTCGTTCAGGCGGAACGTGTTGGGCCGAACACAGTCAAGTTCGACAATGTCCCGTCCTTTGTGTCAGAACTCGATCTTTGTCTGGATGTACCAGGGTTT
>JAEURO010000161.1 GCA_016788345.1 Chthonomonadaceae bacterium | reverse complement strand
AACCTACTTTGCACTATAGCTGTGGAGAAAGTAGAATCTGCCGATGCCCCCTGAAAGTGCTCCGGCTGGAACCGTGACCTTTCTCTTTACGGACATAGAGGGCAGTACAAAACTCTGGGAATCCCACCCAGAATCAATGCGGGTCTCCTTAGCGCGGCACGACGCCCTGATGCGTGAGGCGATCAGGAACGCCAATGGAACCGTCTTCAAGACAATCGGAGACGCCTTTTGTGCGTCGTTCGCCACGGCGCCAGAAGGTCTCGCAGCCGCACTTTCGGCACAACTCGTCCTCATTAACGAGCCATGGCCAGAAGAGACCCCGATTAAAGTCCGGATGGCGCTCCACACGGGCGCGGTCGAGAGTCGGGACAACGATTACTTTGGGCCGCCGGTCAACCGTGTGGCGCGGTTGCTCAGTGCTGCCCACGGGGGCCAAAGCCTGTTGTCGCAGGCTACTTTTGAACTCGTGCGTGACTCTCTTCCGTCGGGTGTTGGGCTCAAAGACCTCGGTTCGTTCCAACTGAAAGACTTGGCCAGGCCCGAGCAGGTCTACCAACTGAGCCATCCAGATTTACGCGCCGACTTTCCGCCCCTGCGCTCGCTTTCCAGCCATCCCAACAACCTTCCGCTTCAACTCACGAGCTTTATTGGGCGCGAGACTGAGATTGACCGCATCAAGGCGCTGCTCGATACGTCACGGTTGGTGACGCTGACAGGCGCCGGAGGGTCTGGAAAGACTCGCCTTGGTATTCAGATCGCCGCAGACCTGTTGGAGTCCTTTTCAGACGGCGTGTGGCTCGTGGAGCTGGCTTCGATTCCGGATGCCGAGTCGCTGGTACGAACCCTGGCGAATGTCTTGAATCTCGCGGAAGTTCCGGAAACCAACCTGACGGCTGCAATTGCGATCCATATCGGCAACAGGACACAGCTGTTGATCCTGGACAATTGTGAGCACCTCGTGGAGCCAAGCGCTATCGTGGCGGACACGCTTCTCAAGTCGTGTCCGAACCTAAGAATCCTGGTCACGAGCCGCGAAGCCCTAGGAATCCCTGGAGAGTCGGCTTACCGGGTTCCACCGCTTGCGCTCCCAGATCGACGAGCAGCCCACTCGTCGGCTTCACTGACTCAGTTTGCTGCCGTCCGCTTGTTCATCGATCGGGCCGTGCTCGCAGAGCCAAGATTCACAGTCACAAACGAGAACGCGCCTGCTGTGGCGTCAGTCTGTTGCCAACTGGATGGCATTCCCCTAGCGATCGAGCTTGCTGCCGCGCGTGTCCGCTCGATGCCCATCGAACAAATCGAGGCGCGGCTGGACCAGCGGTTCCTCCTCTTGACTGGAGGATCTCGGATCGCACTTCCACGCCAACAAACGTTGAGGGCGCTGATTGACTGGAGCTATGATCTCCTTGAAGCGCGCGAGAAAGCCGTGCTTCAACGCCTTTCTGTCTTTGCCGGCGGCTTTGATCTCGAGGCGTGCGAGTTCGTGTGCGCTGACGACCAAATGGAAGGTTGGGAAGTTTCGGAACTCGTCTTCTCGCTCGCTGACAAGAGTCTGGTTGTCGTCCATGAGTCACCAAGGGGCCATAGGTACTCCCTGCTCGAGTCGATACGTGAATATGCCAGAGACCGATTGACAACGTCCGGAAATCAGGGGCAATACTTTGAGCGGCACACCGAGTACTTTGTTGCTTTGGCTGCGGCCGCTATGCCAGGCCTGCGTGGCTCCAGCCAAAAGGAGTGGCTACAAAAACTCGACCCCGACAACGATAACTTTCTTGCTGTTCTACATCGTGCTTTGGACACGCCGCACGGCCTGGCCCTAACCGGTTGTCTGTGGTGGTATTGGTATTTCCGGGGCAGGCTCACGGAGGGCCGCGCGTGGCTGACGGCAGCCCTGACGCACAATCCAGACGCCGATCCGGAACTCAGAGCCCGCTCGCTGAACGGCGCTGGCGTCCTCGCAGAGTATCAGGGCGACTTCGACTCGGCACTTGAGCTGTTGAATGAAAGTGCTGAGATTAGCCGCTCCCTGGGCGACCGCTGGGCTCTCGCGATGGCATTAAACAACGTCGGTAACGTGTACGCGAGCAAAACTGATTTTGAGACGGCATCGACCTTTTGGGGCGAAGCCCATACGATCTTTCGGGATTTGGATGCGGAGGGTGTGCTTACCGATCTTGGAGGCCTCGGGGCAAGTTTTGACAACTTGGGAAACGTCGCCAGCATCTCCGGACGCATCGACGAGGCGCGCGACTACTATCAGCAGGGCCTGGAGGTCAGGAGAAAGGCCGGAAACTTGGCACTCGCCGCCTACTCGCTCGTCAACCTGGGAACCTTGGAAGTGCAAGCCGGCAACCGGGAAGCCGCGCTTGACCATTACGTGAACGGTCTTGAGTCGAGCCTTGAGTTCCAAGACAACTTTGCCGTCTCGTACTTCTTGTTCGGATTTGCGGCCCTCGCCGAGGCCATCGTGGCCACGACCCTTTTGGGCCAATGCGAGGCTCTGCGCGAAGACTTGGGCATCCCTCTAGGGAAGTTGGAAAGTGAAACCCAAGACGAGATACTCGCCAGGGCTCGTGACCATCTGACTGAAGAAGAAGTCGATGCCTTGTGGGAAAAAGGGCGTGCGATGAGCGTCGAAGAGGCGGTTCAGCTTGCCCTACAAGTTCGATGACTCCGCATTCATTTACGCAGCAAGACAACTCAGTCGGCCTCGATGAGTCTCGAACCCTGCGCATCGTCCCTATGGAGCTCAATTTCATCTCAAGTTAAGCGACCCGCTCTTGATTCAAAGGCATTGTCGCGATGAGTAACGACCCATTGTGCCACGACAATGCTTACAATCATTTTCGTGCCAAGTTAACTGTCATACTGTGACAACACGTCATGCGTCGATTCCTCTTTCTGTTGCTGATTGCCGTCCCTTCACTATCGCCGGCGGACGATGAATACGGCCATTCCAAGCATGGTTCGGCATTCGACTCGGGGATGCGGACAAGGCCGTGGGACATGACGGGGATCGGCAATGCACCGTTCCCCATAACCTCCAAAAACCCCGAAGTCCAAAAGTGGTTCGACCAGGGCAATGCGTTGCTCCATTCGTTTTGGTTTGAGGAGGCCGAGCGGTCGTTCAGGTGGTGCCTCAAGCTCGACCCCGACTGTGCGATGGCGTACTGGAGTCTGGCCAGGTGCGGATTCAATTGGTTTTCGATGGGGTCGCCCAGTTTCGACGACAAAGAGTTCGACAGGTACAAAACATTCCTAAAGGAAGCCGTCCGACGGAAGGAGAAGGTCACGGAGCGTGAACGACTCTATATCGAAGCCTGGGAGAAAGCCACTGCCCCTGAGACCAAGGATCACGTACCGACCCTCAATGGCTTGCTCCAAGAAATCGTCATCAAGTTCCCCGACGACATCGAGGCCAAGGCATTGCTCTCTCTGTTCAACATCGGCAATGGCAGCGCATATGCCAACCAACTCCTCATCGACCAAGTGCTCGCCAAGAACCCGATGCACCCGGGGGCGCACCATGCCGCGATCCACAACTGGGACGGGGTTTCCTCAGAGCAGGGGATCAAGAGTTGCGAACTCTATGGCAAAGCCGCCCCGGGGATTGGACACTCGCTCCACATGCCAGGACACATTTACAGCAAGATTGGAATGTGGCACGAGGCGGCGATCGCCATGGATTCGGCGACCCGAATCGAGCTGCGCTACATGAACGACCGGCTCGCGCTGCCGTTCGAGACATGGAACTATCCCCACAACCGCAACTACTTGTGCTACATCCAGGAGCAGCTGGGCATGGAGGAAGCTTCGCTACAAGGTTCGCGAGACATGCTCGCCGCACCGCGCGACCCGGAGGCGAATTCGGAAGAATCGGGAAGGATCGCTGGAGAGGGCCATGTGGCGCTGGTTCGGGCTTTGATCAAGTTTGAGCGCTGGGACGAAATACTGAAGCCGGGGGTAGTGCAGTGGATGACCAAGGACGACATGGGCAAGTTCCAGCAGGCCTTCGCGGAAACGCTCGCCCTCAACGGTACAGGCAAGACCCGCGAGGCGCGGGAGCGACTCACGGAGCTAAAGGCGCTGCAAATCAAGATCACTGCGGGCAAACCGGCGGAAAGCTACGAGGTTTTTGCGACTAACATCCCCGTGAACGTCACGGAAGGGTTGGTCTCGAACGCCGAGGGGCACTTGCTCGAAGGCCAACGGGCGCTCCTGAACGCCGCCGAAGCCGACAAGGGATTTGGAAATGGCGACCCGCCGATGCAAGCCTGGCCGGTGGTGCGGCTCTTGGGCGACGACTATCGAAAGCGGGGCGAGAACAAGCTCGCAATCGAGTGTTACGAGCGCGCACTGAAGCAAGAAAAGAACGATGCGTTCTCGCTTTCCGGTCTGGCTTTGGCCTACTATGCGATGGGCGATAAGGCAAAGGCGACGGAATACGCCGGTCGCCTTGAGTATGTGTGGTCACAGGCCGACCCTGACCTGAAGTGGCTGGCTGAGGTTCGGAAGCTTGGGCTAAACGCCAAACCCGTGGCTGTCACGCCTGCCAAGGAACGCGTCTACCAGCCGAAAAGCCTCGACGCGCTCGGGCCAATGAACTGGCGTCCGTTCGCGGCCCCAGCGTTGCAGGTGCTGGACGTGGACGGAAAGAAGGTGCAGCTTGCCGACTACGCCGGTCAGAACGTGTTGCTCGTGTTCTTCTTGGGTGAGGCCTGCGTCCACTGTGTCGGACAACTCAAGACGATCAACGACCGGATGGGCGACTTTTCGGCGCAAGACACCGTGGTCTTGGCGGTCTGCAGCGCAACTCCGGACAAGCTCAAGCAGTCCGAAGTTCTCGGCAAAGTCGGTGTCAAGTTCCTTTCCGACACGAACCACGAAAACGCCCGGCGGTTCGCCTCGTATGACGACTTTGAAGAGATCGAGCTCCATTCGACGATTCTGATCGACAAGCAAGGCCGCGTTCGTTGGAAGCGCACCGGCGGCGACCCGTTTACGAACATGGACTTTTTGCTCGGCGAGCTCAAACGGGTCAATGCGGTGAAGTAGGAGTTTCGCCCTTTCTGTGCCAGGTGTGGCTAGCGGAGCCTGGTCACGAGTTAGCAGCGCGACGTGACCACGTTTCCGAGGCGACCGGACGTGACATGAAAAGTGGTCGCCCAGATTCGGGTTTCAAGAGGGAAAGCCGGGCAAAGATGGCACGTAGCGGACTTGCCACTCGGCTGAGATCGTCAGACTGAAAATAGTGCCAAGGAATTAGACGTCGGCACCATCTCTCGGTTGAGTGGCCAAGTATGCGTTGATTTGCTCGGCGAGCCGTTCCCGTTGTTTGGGAGCCAAATTCTGACCTATTGAGACTTCCTTACCTAACTTATCCACAAAGAGGATCGCTACAGAGGGCCCCGCGTCATTGTTCTTCGTCGAGCTGATTGGCCCAACCCGGGCTTGCTCGCCTGGCATCAGATGGACCCTCCGTTTGATGTCTAGTTTGCCAAGTTTCCTATGGATTGTCATGACCAGGCCATCAATCCTAACACTTTCGTCGCACAGAGCCAGAAGCGCAGCATAAAGCATCGCGAAACCGACCAAGAAAAAAATTGAGTAAAAGCCAAGTAAGCCCAGCACACCCCAGCCAATGGACTTGGTCATTCCCCCGATCATCATGATCGCGTGGAAAATCGTGAAACTTGTCCAAGCGATTCCAAAGGTTCCAAGCCCAACT
>JAEURO010000160.1 GCA_016788345.1 Chthonomonadaceae bacterium | reverse complement strand
GTCTGAGTGACCTCGACATTGACGTTTGTCGGAAAGACCTTGACCTTGTTGATGAATGACCGTTCTCCATCGATCATGACCCCGCCAAGCGCTTGTTTGACCGAAAAGTCAGGGATGTCACCCTTGAACCATGATCCAACATCGATGAGGAGTCCGCCGTCAGGTGACTTTGCTTTTACGGAAAACGTCTTTATGATCGGGTTCACATTGCTCTGCTCGACCCCAAACTTGATTTCCTCGCCTTCGGTTGCACGGACCGAATAATCGATTGTGCGGACCAAGACCTTCTCGCCTCGTTGTTCAAACCGGACGACGCTGCTAGCGGTCATGGTTCCGCTATACATGCCGGACGGAGTTTGTTTGAGCTCGGTCGTCCACAGAAAATCTCGCCCCAAAATATTCTGAGGGACTTGAAAGTAGTACGTCTCGTCCTTGTTAAAGACCGACACAACGCCATCTTTTTTGGACATGTCCTTGATCGCGTCCTGGTAGGGGTCTTTCTTCTCTTCAGGCTTCTTTTCTTCTTGCTTGGGAGCTGCCTTTTTGTCGTCCTGTTGGACAGGAGGGTTCTTAGCTGGTGGTTCTTGAATAGGCTCTCGCAAGGATGCGAGTGCAAGTATGAGAATGACAGTCATGGTCGTGAGTCCAGCGCTATTTTACGCCCTACCGCGGAGAGTGTCGGGGGTTGATCCCTTTTCTGATGCCAGCAACTGTCCGAAGGTGTTGGACAGGATCTGGAAGTTCGCCTCTACCAAGTTGAGGAGCCGGCCTCTTGATCATGTCCGAACCTGGCTAAAATAGAGGTATGGCCACGACGCTTCCGAAGTCTGGAACAGGGACGATCAAAGAGATATTGGGCGACGACGCCCTCCTCACCCACCAGTGCAAGACCATTGACAGGAAGGACATTCACCTCCCGGGGCCAGACTTTGTTGACAGGGTCTTTACCCAGACAGACCGAAACCCACAGGTTCTTCGCAGCCTGCAGCAGATGTTCGACCATGGCCGGCTTGGTGGAACCGGATACCTCAGCATATTGCCAGTAGACCAAGGCATCGAGCACAGCGCTGGTGCCAGCTTTGCCAAGAACCCTGCATACTTTGACCCTGAAAACATCGTGAAGCTCGCTATCGAGGGCGGTTGCAACGCGGTCGCTTCTACCCTGGGTGTCCTCGGTTCGTGTAGCCGAAAATACGCCCACAAAATCCCCTTCCTGGTCAAGGTCAACCACAACGAGCTTCTGACCTTTCCCAACAAGGCCGAACAAATCATGTTCGCCCAGGTCGAGCAAGCCTGGAACATGGGTGCAGCCGCGATCGGGGCGACCATCTACTTTGGCAGTGACGACGCGGGACGCGAAATCGTCGAGGTCAGCCAAGCCTTTGCCCATGCCCACGAGCTCGGCATGGCGACAGTTCTCTGGTGCTATCTGCGGAACAACGCATTCAAGAAGGACGGGGTGGACTATCACCTTTCCGCAGACCTGACCGGACAAGCCAACCACCTCGGCACGACCATTGAAGCCGATATCATCAAGCAAAAGCTTCCTGAGTGCAACGGCGGCTACAAGGCCCTGAACACGGGCGGTTCGAGTTATGGCAAGCTCGACGAAAGGATTTACACTCAACTCACTAGCGACAACCCAATCGACCTTACGCGCTACCAAGTCGCGAACTGCTACATGGGCAGGGCAGGACTTATCAATTCCGGTGGAGCAAGCGGCGCAAACGACCTGCAAGACGCTGTTGCCACGGCCGTCATCAACAAGAGAGCTGGCGGAATGGGTTTGATTTCGGGCCGCAAGGCGTTCCAAAAACCAATGAATGAAGGGATCGCCTTGCTCAACGCGATTCAAGACGTTTACCTCTGCCCCGATGTGACGGTCGCCTGAAACCAGGTAGGGATCGACCCGTCAGAGGGAGTATGAAAGCCGCCCTCCTTGCTGGCCTAGCGGTGCTCATTGGTTCGGTATTGGTGGGGCTCGCTCCCGTCCGTCCTCCTGACATTCAAAACTACCGATCGTGGAGCTTAGCGACCGACAGGCCTGAAGACATGTCCCCTAGGCTAATGCTCTCATGTGTCGGCCCCCGAAAATGGGACTCTTCACCGAACCCACACATCCCCCGAGTCTTTCTGGTCTACGTCAACCCTATAGGGGCCAAAGCGATGAAGGCAAAGAATAAGGTCGCATTTCCAGACGGAACAGTGATCGTCAAAGAAAAGTACCCGCGGATTGCCAGTCTTGGCGCCGCGGTCCGATTGGACATCAAACAGGTTCAGAAAGGAAAGCCCGAACTCTTGACAGTCATGGCCAAGAATGGCGGAAAGTGGACGTACTGGGCCTATGGACAGGACGGAAAGCTCATGGAAGGCGACACGATTTACTGCCAGAAGTGCCATGAGTCGGCCAAGGATGCCGACTTCGTTTTTCGACACTATATCCCCGGCGCCCCTTCGATTCCTGGTGGTTGGGGCCGATAATCTATGATCTGGGGTGTGGTAACATCTCGGTTCCCTGCGCGGGTGGCGAAATTGGTAGACGCACTACCTTGAGGTGGTAGCGCCCACAAGGCATGAAGGTTCGAGTCCTTTCCCGCGCACCAGACATGTCCTTTGTTCGAATGAACAAGGCGTTCTGTCGCTAAATTACGACACTGCCAGTAGACGCACGTCTCTTCATGGCGAAACGGCGTTCGTATGTGGCTTTTACGAGAGCTAGACAAGCTGCCTGGCCAGGACATCACTTGGTCAGGGACTCGAAAAATTGAACCGGACTCCCTTTGGTTTGCAATGGCCTCCTGGGCGGAACTTAATCGGGCCGTTGTCTAACTTCGCTCCACACTCCAGCCTTAAACTATTTTCTAATCCAGCAAACAATAAAAAGTTTGCTACAGCTAACTTTTCACTCTATAGGAAGCACTATGGGATCAATAAGTGGGACATAATGACAGACAATCCGATCGGGAGAAGTCGCATGACACCATGATGACATTGGACGAAAATCGTAAAGAAGCTTACAAGGCTTTTCTAACAGCACACGCACGGATCCACCAGTCAATTGACTCTGCTTTGATGGCAGCTAACCTCCTTCCCTTGACTTGGTACGACGTCCTCGTGACCTTGGAATATGCCAATGGGCACGCTCTGCGGATGTGTGAACTCGCAGACGTAGTCCTTCTCAGCCGAAGCGGGCTGACTAGGCTTGTCGACAAGCTGGAAGAGCAGGGATACGTCCGTCGCGAGACTTGCCAAGACGACCGGCGAGGTTATCTGTGCGTTCTCACGGAATCTGGAAGGGCCGCGCGAGAAAAGAGCTGGCCTTTGGTCTCGAGCCTGATCCAGGAGCTGTTCGGTTCTTTGATGAATGACGAAGAAGTGTCAGGCATGCACAAAATTTGCGACCGAATCGTCACAACGGTGAAACAGTTTGAAGAAGCACGCTCTCCGAAAGCAAACTTGGCGGTTGCCAATGGTTAGAGGTCGAGCGTCATGTGGATGTATCTTTTGGTCACGATAAATCCGTGAGCCCCATAGAAGTCGCCGAGGGTCGTCCAGTCAATGACCGTCCGGCGCGCCCCCCTCTTCTGAAGGTGGGAAAGTGAACTCGCGAGCATGGCGTTCCCCAAGCCTCGCCCTCTGACAGATCGAGAGATGCCTATCGGGCCCAAGGCACCCCAATCCCGGCCCAATCCCTCTCGCCAAACTGCCCCCGCGACAGGGCGCACGCAACCTTCTTGTTGAGTCATGGCGAACCCTTCGATCTGATCCTCGACCGTTAAAAGGAACACCTGGCCAGGCTCTCGGTCTACAGTGATTTTCCGCATGACGTCGTGCCTCCATCTTCCGGGAAACTCCCGCTGAAAAAAGTCATCGAGTCCGGGAATGTCCGAAACATCGCAGGGGCGAACGGCCGCGCCTGAATCACTTAAGACTGTTAGACACTCGGAAGGAATTGAGTAGTCAGAGAGGTCGCGAACCAAGTCGAAACACGCCCCGGTCTCCTTAAACCCAACCCGCTCCAGGGCCGACCGTAGATTGGACATCTGTGCCGGCACTCCCGGCAACAAATGGTCTGGATCCGAGCCAAAGGCCACCTTTGACCATCCCAGGCTTCGAGCCATTTTTGGAACTTCCTCCAATTGGTCGGCCCATGATGAGGATGGGCGTCCCGAAACCCACAGAGACACGTGTCCTCGACTGGCATCGGAGCCCTGCCACTGTCCATGGCCCTTCAACGCGAGAACCGTGTCTTCTTTGACACTCACCGCTATCGATCCAGCCAAATGGGACTCTATTGTATCGGAACTTAATCGATATTCAGCTGGATAGGTTTGGTTCCAAAGCCGAGTGCAAGCGTCCCAATCAATCTGGCTGGTCAATTCAAAGCGACCTCTGACTCTCTGCACAAGTCAAATGCCGTTTCGATGTCTTCTAAGTCTCGCTGGATCTGCCGGGCGTCCCGGCTGAGCAGCCCCTCCAGTGTCGGGCTGGCCAAGAGACTCTCAAATGGGTCGGTGTTTTGTGCTGGAAACCGCTGCGGATCGGTGGACGTGGTCCAAAACTTGTCGAACGCGGGCCTGACCTCACCATAATGCGCCTGAACCCACTCGCGCCTTGTCCGGAATCGCTCATTCAAAACAGGGTCTGGGCCATATGCCAAGGCTTCTTGGACGACCACAGAAAGGTCGCGATGTCCAGCTTGGAACTCCTCAAGTCTCACTTGGCCCTCTCCATGTAGTTGATCCGAAGATCGCGCACAAGGTTCTGGACCTGGCGCCGGTCGCCCTCGTCCAGGCTGGCTTCGATCAAGGGTACAAGCGCGGCAGCTGCGTCTATGGCTAGTTTGCACTGCCCAAGGTCTTGTGATATTTGGCCCGACATAAAGTCTGGCTGGAGCCCCATTTTTTGCCATGCCAAGGCGGCGAACTGGTCGATGGTCATGACCACTACACTTTGAACGTCCACTGGGGCCCGGCCTTCCCCCGGAGTCGACATTTCGTCCATTCTCAGCTATTCAGACGTGCGATCAACGAATAAGGTGGCGAGAATGACCGATTACATTACACCCAACATCGCCCTTTGTTCCTCGACCATTTGGGCGCTTGTTTTTACGGCTTCCAACATTGCACGGCAAGCGCTTGTGACGCTGCCGACGAAGGGCCAAATGAGATTGTCTTGGCTCATGTAGGCGTCCGACTTCCTTTGCCGGACGAGAGAGAAAACCCTGACCGAGTGCGTATGGTCTTGTTCGAACGAGACGCAGAGCCTCCCACCTTTCCCATCAACCTTTTCGATCATCAGTTCTTGCGCCGAGATCCGCAACCGCATGATCTCGAGGGCGGTCTCGACTTCGCGCGGGAACTTGCCATAGCGGTCTTCTATGTCTTTGGCGACGGTGGAAAGCGCGTCCAACGAGCGCGACGACATCATCGCTTGGTAAAAGAACATGCGCTGGCCCTCTTCGCGAACATACGAGCTTGGAATCAGTGCGGTGACAGGAAGGTCGAAGACTGGTAGGGGGGCGAGCCCTTTGAGCGGATCGCGATGCACCGCACCCTCAGAGCCATCGGCGACCGACTTCAGGAACCCTACTTCACTTTCAATCAGTTGAGTGTAAAGGTCGAATCCCACGGCGTTGATTTGGCCGCTCTGTTTTGCGCCCAAGAGATCTCCCGCCCCACGAATCTGCAGGTCACGAAAAGCCAGGGAGTAGCCACTTCCTAATTGGCTGAAATCTTGAAGGGCTTGTAGCCGAGACGTGGCTTGCTCGGTCAACTCCTTGTT
>JAEURO010000015.1:22404-22735 GCA_016788345.1 Chthonomonadaceae bacterium | reverse complement strand
GGCAACAGCGTAACTCCAGAAAGAGACGGACTATTTGTCGTCAACCAGTCGACAGCCGAGATGACTCGCATCAGCCCCGCTGGCGACCAGCTATCGATCGCTGGTTTTGCGACCTACAGCAACCCGTCCGGGTTTCGGGTCGCAGCCGCGTGCGAATTCAATGGGCCGTTCCATAACCTAGACTTGGTCAACGGCCAGTTTTTGAGCCAAGCTGGTACCAACCTCGGAAACTTGCGCGGCGCGGCCTTTCCGGTCGCCAAAGGTTTTCCGGTCGCGAACACGCTCGGTGTCGTCAACTTGGGCAGCCTCGACCAGAACCCAGCGAACTGCC
>JAEURO010000015.1:0-22394 GCA_016788345.1 Chthonomonadaceae bacterium | reverse complement strand
GAAAGACCGCGACGGGGTGCCGCTACGCATCTGCAAGTTCATCGTCCCGAACCAGAGCTCGCCGGTGATCCAATTCACTCTAAACTTCGATGGCCCAACCGGCATGGCCACATTTGACCCTTACTTCGTCCCTCGAATGACGACCTCTGGCTCGTTCTCTTTCGAGTTGGAACTCAAGCGGCAAAGCGATGGAGCCTTCGTGTCTCTAGGATCGACGACTGTAAACAACGCTTACAAGGTCATCGCCGCTCGAGATCAGCCAGCTTCCACCTTCCTGGATGCTAATGGAGCCGGCACGTCGCGGATCAAGATCCGCCAGACTGGGCCGTCAGGAAGCTCCAGCTATTGCTTCGAAATGGATCAGGCTGTGACTGTCATGTATCCCTAAATCGGTGTGTGACCGGGATGAGGCGTTGCCTTGCGCGCTTCACCCCGGGTCGGACAGAACTCTTACCCTTAGGGATCATTCTGTTTTTCATGCCTCAACCCTGCGAGGGGTGAGGCATGAATCTGGTACTTTCAGGTCTAAAGACAAAGTTTCCGACTATCAATGGATACTTTTGTTTGCAGATTCTATAGAAAACGTCATATTGAAAGACTATTTTCTATTTGGGTACAACTCTCGCGCGATGTTTGACAAACGTGTTCCAGTGACCTTCTTTCTCGCTGCCGCGACCGGTGGCGTCATGTTGACGTCCGCTTGTGCCGGCGAGGGTTCAGGTGACGTGAATTCCAATGACTTGGAGTCTCTTGTCGTGTGGGTCAAGGGTAACAGCACTTCTGGTGGAAAGATTTATGCCAAGTCGCTCGTCGGCGACCTGGCATCGAGCCAATCGGGCGAACTCTTTCCCGCATCGACAAAGAACAGACAGACGCCGTACCTGTCGATTGTGTCCAACATGGAGAAAACAGTCGCGCTGTACTGGGTGGAGCAAGCCCAAAACTCCTCGGTCATTCACCGCTATGTTGTGAACTCAGAAAACCCGTCTCAGGATGAAATCATTGTGAATGACGGCGCTTACGCCAGTAGCCCGGCATCAGACAACGCTCAAAGCGTTTGGTATTCGTCGAACGTATCTGGGAGCTCGCAGATCTACCGTCTCGGAAGTTCGCCAATCAAACTCACGACGCAAGGCGGTTTTGCCCCAGACGTCTATGGTTTTTTCGTAGTGTTTTCCAACAATATAGGCAATTTTGAAATATTCAAAATGAATTCCACCGATGGCTCTGGTCTAGTAAACCTGACTAACAATGCCGCGGCGGACATCAATCCTCGGGTTAGCCCGGATGGACAAAAGATTGTGTTTGCTTCTAACCGTACAGGCAAGTATCAAATCTATATGATGAATCGAGATGGAAGCAATGTCGTTCGACTGACTAACCACAGTGCGGATGATGCCACTCCGTCATTTTCAGCCGACATGAAATATGTGGTCTATGCCAGCAGGTTGGACGGCGACTGGGACATCTACGCTCTCAATCTCGCAACCAAAGTGGAGACCAACTTGACCCACGACAATATTGACGACAGATCACCGCATTGCGGTGAGTTTAAGTTATCCAATTGACACTGGGCAAAGGCTCCGTCTGGGAGCGTGGCCCGGTCTGGAAGCACGCCTTTCGCTTCATCTCTAGCACCGCACTTTGTTGCAGACCGGGATGGGATGAGCTTTTGACTCCGTGGTCTGGGGTCAAGCCTGCGCCCATCCTCTTGACAACAAACTGCGGCCAGGCCAGATCGCCCCGGGAAATCACCGACAAGCACCCAGTTTTTGTTGGTGTCAACGCAAAATTCGCTGGCGAGGCCCCGATTTTCTTCGACGCAGGCCCGTTTCTCGTTGACGCAAACTCTATCTGCGCCGGCGCAAACTCCGTTCTCGCCAGCTGGAACGCAATTTGCACCAACGAGAACCCCGTTCACACCGGCGGACACCGCCCCCGCGACAAAGAAAACCCTCCCCGCTTCAAAGAAATATTCACTTGGGGCGAAGAAAACGCGGCTATTTTTGGCCCGGGCGACCGCATAAGTCGCTATGGAGCGACGATCCAGTTCAGATACTCGATCGAAGCACAAGGGAAATTTGAACTGCTCGGCCCTACTTGCCGGAACTGGAGTTGGGCTTGGAGCGAGCCGCCCTGTCCCACGTACCGGCTGCAGTCGCCACTGGCGGTCACAGAAAACAGCCCATAGCTTGAACCGATCGCAGCTGTGGAGCTTTCTTCGTAGGCTCCGCTGACGAAGTTGTACAGCCGGCAGGTTGTCGAAAAGGCACCCGAGTTGAGCAACTTTGATTTATGGCGGAGCGATAGAGAGTCCGGGGAGCTAAAACTCGTGGTACCCAACAATACAACTTGCACAAATGGCGACGTCTGGTTTGGTACGAAGAACTTGCAGAGCACAAGAGGATCGCTATCGTCTGCCGACAAGCTCCCGGTATTGCCGGATGTAACCCGCCCAAGTTGGACAGTGACACCAGAGGGGACTACTGTCTCTGTGTCGCGAAAAGTCCAGAGGAGGGCCTCATCTCTTCCAGTAGCGATGTTGCGCCCAAAGCCGGCGACTTTGATGGTTCCGTTCCCGCTCCACACCCCAAAGGCGAATGATTCAGCGAACGAGCTAGGGAGAAGGGAGTGCAGGTCAAAAAACGAAGACGCGCTTCCGTTCCAAACTGCGGCACGGTATCCGCCAAAAAGCGTCACTCCGGCCTGGTAGGATCCGTCTGTAGCATAGATGATCGAGCCGGAATATCCGGCAGGGTGTAAATCAACGTGAGACTCGACGGTTCCGGTCCAAAGGCTAGCACTGAAGTATCCGTTAACGTTCGGGCTGACCACGCCGGCCTGTTGCCCGCCATTCATTGCCCACACGACGGAGGACACATAACCTGATGGGTGCAACAAGGAAACGGATTGAGCTGTACCGTTCCAAACGCAAGCCTTGTCCCCTGTCCCATAGTTAACCGAACCGCCTTGGATCGCTCCGTTCGTGGCGTGCGCCACCGAAGAGACCGCCTGGGACGGGTGCAAACTGACCCAAGAAGCCGCCGTGCCTGTCCAGTATCCGGCCTCGAACTGACTGCCAAACCTTGCTTCGCCGACTTGTTGCCCGGCGCTCTGCCCCCATGCATGAGACTCGAACGCTCCAATTGGATGAAGGAGGACAGGATTGCCCCCCGGGCCAGACCAAACACAAGCGTTGTAAAACCCTGCGTTGACGGCTCGCCCGACCTGCTGGCCGTTTTCCACCGCCCAGGCCTGGCCCACGTCAGAAGGTAGGCCTGTCATCGTCTCGGGAAGGTCTGCCCATACAACGGGCCGAACATATCCCTGGAAAATGATGTATCCCGCTTGTTGTCCTCCGTCTGTCGCCGTGCAATAAGAATGAGGAGCATCGCCATAGTGGAGGTTGGTAACGGTCCACCCAGCCAGCGCGGCACTTGATAAGCATTGGACTCCAAAGACGATGCCGACCGTCTTCAAAACATTCAATTTCGGAAGGTGCATGGAATTTCAAGCTTACCCTTGCGCAGACGATTGGGCCGGCGGTGGCTTAGTCTGGCAACTCGCCTTCAGACTCATCTCGGGCGCCCCACTTAGTTGCAGACCGGGATACCTCTTTCTTTCCTCATCCCCGGCTTGCCCTTGACTCTGTTAGTTCAAGTTTTGCGACGCGCAATCTGGCGGGTGGCCCGGTCTGGCAGCACGAGCTTCGTGAAATCTTGTCATCTGCGCGAGGCTGCTGCAGACCGGGATGATCAACGTACGGACAGTACAAGTAGACTCATCAGGGTATGAAGCGGAGACGGTTCGAGACTCAGGGCGAAGTCCGTTTTCTGACGTTCTCTTGCCACCGCCACGCGCCACTCCTCTGCGAGGAATGGGCGAAAGACATCTGTGTCGACCACCTGGCTCTGTGCCGTGACCGGCTGGGGTTCCGTGTCTACGCCTTTGTGTTCATGCCCGACCATGTGCACCTAATGATCCAGCCCGATGTCGATGTCGCGACGGTGCGCCGGATCCCTTGTGCGATCAAGACCAGGACAGCGACCAAAATTCTGGAACGCCTGAGAGAGGACGGCGTGTCTACCTACAGGCTCTGGCAACCGGGAGGCGGCTACGACCGGAACATCCACTCGGACAAGGAGTTCCACGAGAAGCTGGACTACATCGAGTCAAACCCTGTACGCAAGGGCCTTGTCGCAAAGGTCGAGGACTATGCCTGGTCGTCTGCGGGTTCAAGGATTTTGGGCCGCGATGTCTGGTAGCTGTTTGTATCCCGGTCTGCCACGGATGCACCGCAGTCGACAAAGTCGCGAAGGCCCGTGGCCAGACCGGGCCACCCTTCCTGAGCCCACTGATTGAGCCGAGGCATCTGACAAAGTCGCTAGCCGAGAATCGACCACACACCGAGCTTGCTACCGAGCCACGCCGTCAGGCTGTCAGGGCCCTTTCCAAACGATGGTGTCGTTTTGAAAAGTGAATAGGTTTTGTGCAGTCCCGAGTACCCAAATCGTATCCCCGTCCAGCCAAATGTCATTTGCTTGGGAACTGCCATAGTGAGCCGGAAGGAACACTGACAGGTCGAGCCATGTGTCCGCAGATCCTCGCCACAATCCCGCGAAAGTTCCTCCTTCGGCATGTGCTGCCCCGACTTGAAAACCCTTGTCGACCCCATACGCATAAGATCGATCAAAGCCTTTTGGATGGAGGTCCACCCAAGATTCCGGCGTACCGGTCCAGAGTGCGGCATGGTCGGGGCCCTGTAAATTGACGAAGCCAACCTGTTGGCCACCTTGTGCGTCGTAGGCCTCTGAAGTGAAAAAGAGGCCCGGACTGAGGTCGACCCACGAGTCGGCTGTTCCTCTCCAAACGCTGGCCCTTTGACCGAATCCCGTCCTAGCCCGACCTACCTGGGTTCCTTCATCGCTCGCATAGGCGATCGACTCCGAAGCCCCAATTGGGTTAAGGTCAACCCATGAATCAGCGGTCTCGTGCCAGACACTCGCATGACTTGAGTTGCCGATCTGAGCGAAGCCGACTTGCTCGTTGCCATTGACGCCATATGCCATTGATATTGACGCGGTTGGAGGATCCAATAGGGTCCATGAATCCGCGGTACCGTGGCAGAGCGCGGCAACGACCTTTGATGTATCGGCTCTCCGAAGCCAACCAACCTGGGTGTTTCCGTCCGTTCCGTAGAGGATCGAGTTGCTCGCGATGTCCGGATGTACGTCCCGCCACCGGCCCGATCCAATATCCCAAATGATCGCTCTCCCTTGATTGTTGAGCAGATAAGCGCCGGGTACTTGGCCGCGATTAACTCCGCTGGCAGTAGTGATGTCGAGCGTCGTACTGGTGGGGCGGAGAACTCCTAATCGCTTGACAGACCACGTGGCGAGGGCGGGCAAGTGAGCGCAGACCAGCAGCACCAGAACTATTGGTTTCGTTGTTCGTTCTAATAATTCGCGTGCGTTCGAACGAGACATAACAGACTTCATTTTACACGACGGGTCAGTACGATGCGACTGGCATGGTTCTCGAGCACCGCTTCAATGGTTCATTTGGGTCGGCGGGTGGCCGCTCGGATGGGCGCCTGGCCCGGGTGATGTCTTGTGCACCTCGGTTCCAGGGGAACAATTCCGCCGGCCACCGACTGAAGCCCTTCGTTCCTTGACCCAGGTACCGTGGCATGGTCTGGCAACGTGGTCACCACACCCTCGCTTGTTCCTCCTCCCGTTGCAGACCATGGCAAGAGAGGAGCCAAAACGCAGGAGTGCAAAGGAGAGCCCTGCACCGAAAGCGCTTCGAGACACCAGGCGAGGCACGATTGCTGACTTTCTCGACCTACCATCGCCTCCCCTATCTTGAGCCGGCATGAGCGCGAGACCTCTTTGTCGCCCACTTCGCCCTGACGAAGGACCGCCTTGGCTTCCAACTCTACGCATGGGTCGTGATGCTGGTCTGCCCCCATTGGTGAAAACGTCTTAAGAGTAGTCCTTCCTGCAGGATAGCACCGCCTGCGCGGGGGTCATGTAGCCGAGTGACGAGTGTGGCAGCTGTTCGTTGTAGAACCTCCTGAACAGGGCCAGCTTGACCTGCGCGTCGGCGAGGTTGTGGAAGACCTCGACGTCCAGGAGTTCGGCCCTGAGCCTAGAGACGAAGCTCTCGGCGAGGCCGTTTTGCCAAGGAGAGCCTGACTTGATGAACCGGCTCTGTGTGCCCGAGCGGGAAAGGAACACGGCCAGAGACCGGGAGACGAACTCGCTGCCGTTGTCCGAGCGAAAGTTCTGCGGGGCTCCCGGGCTCTCGAACAGAGAGCCCAGCACGCGCAGGGACTTGAAGCTGGTGGCCGCCTCCAGGGCCAGGCACTCGCGCGTGTGCTCGTCGAAGACGGCCAGCACCTTGAGCTTGGTGCCGTTGAGGCAATAGTCGAAGCAGAAGTCCAGGCACCAGACCTCGTTCGGGGCGCTCGCCCCCAATGGGACACCCGAACCCGTGCGCTTCTTCCGGTAGCGCCTCGCCCGGCCCAGGCGCTCGTCTTACCACACCCGGTGCACGCGCTTGACGTTCAACGGGGCGAGCTCCTGCCGCAGGAACGCCCAGGCCGTGCGGTAGCCCATGTTCGGCCGCCAGACCCGCCGCAAGGCTTCTTTGAGCCCCTCGTCCTTGTCGGGCCTGGGCCGCTGGTAGAGCGAGCGCGTGGAGACGCAAGCTATGCGGCAGGCCCGCCGGGCCTTGACGCCGGAGTCCATCTGTAGCCTCGCTCCCGAAACCCGCTCGGGAGCGCCCTCCCGTTTTTTCTGAACAGCCTCCTTATGGCGTCCACCTCCAGATCCCGCTCGGCCAGAAGCCGCTTGAGCGCGTCGTTCTCGGCCTCCAGCTCCCGCAGGCGCTTCACGTCTTGAGTCTCGAGCCCCGAGTACTTGCGCTTCCAAACGTAGAAGGTGTTCTGGCTCACCCCGTGCTCGCGGCACAGTTCCGCCTGGCTCTTCTTGCCGGCGGCCGCCTCACCGAGGATCTTGACGCTCTGTCCTTCTGTGAATCTTGACTTGTTCATGTCCGTCCTTCCATGCGTCAAAAGACGCTGGAGGACTACTTTTCAGATGTCTTCGTTTTCGGGGGCCAGACCACAGTCATTTCTATCCTTTTTGCGGAGCCAATTCCTGATCCTTAGTGAGGGCAACATTAATTGGGGACGAATACGTTTGGTCGCTCCGGGCTTGCCCAGAGCGACCTTGATGTGTCAGGCGATTGGTTTTCGACGGATAAAGGACAAGACCGCAAAGACCAGGAACACGACAAAGAGAATCTGAGCGACCCAGCTCGCTGTTCCGGCTATTCCGCCAAAGCCCAGAACCGCTGCGATGATCGCGATGACAAAGAAGACGACAGCATAGTGGAGCACTTGCCTTTTCCTCCTACTTCGTGATCGTTTCTTTGATCTTGTCGGCCCATTCGTCGACTTGCTGGGCAGCCAATTCTTGGGTCAACCCATATTTGGTCTGCAATATCCCCTCGAGTTTGTCCTTCTTTCCGGCAATCTCTTGAATTTCGTCGTCAGTGAGCTTGCCCCACTTCTCGCGGATTGAACCCGCCATTTCCTTCCATTTTCCTTCGATGATGTTCCAGTTCATTTTTGTGTTTTCCTGTTTTCGTTGTGTCGTTTTGTCAAGGTTATCGATAAGACTGATAACCTGTTGCTGGGACGCCTTCGTTCAAACCAGGCCCTTGGGGCAGGTTTGGAGGCGTCACTCGCCGAACGGTCCCGCCGTACTTTTCGAGGATCGAGACGATCTCATCGTGGTTGACCCCCCCGCTCGGAACCGACACGCTCACGATAGACCCACCAGCCTCGACGGTCTGTGTGAACCCGCTGACAAGCTCCGGTTCGACGCCTTGGTCGATCATGAAACCGGAGACAGCCCCGGCCATGGCGCCGGCCGCCGTGGCCCCGACGAGGCCAGCGGCTGCGACTGCGAGAGCTCCGCCTCCGAGCACGACTCCGATCCCCGGCACGACCAAAGCCGCTAGAGCCGCTATTGCTCCGAGACCAAGCCCAATTCCGGCCCCTTTCGCGGCACCAGCCTTGGCGTCGCCGGTCGTCGTCGTGGTGATCCCGGACTCAGCTTGGACAAAAACGTCATGTTCTGCACCATAAACCTCGGGAATCGACTTGAGCAAGGCACTTATGTCTTCCGACTTGACCCCGTGGTCAAGGAGGGCGCCCACCACCTTCGCAGTCGAGCTAGCGTCAGGGAGCGAGGCGTAGATGTTCGACCTCATATTCTTCTCTCTGTTGTCGTAAGTCATGGCTTGTTACCTTGCCTCTACAGTCAGTTTATTGTCCAACGTCTGTGTCGCGTTACTTTCTTTCATAGCTTTACTGGCAACTTCGCCAGCAAGCCTCTTGAGGTCGGAAGATGTTACGTGACCCTCCAAGGTCACTTTGTCGCTGGTCGAGTTGACATCAATGAGGTTTGTTGGTTCGTTGAGTCGCTTGTCTGCGACGATCGCGGATTTGACTTTGGGTGTCAAGATCGTCGAGGCTCCCATGTCCTTTCCGGCTTCAGTGACGCCGTCTTTCAAGTTTTGGGCGCTGTCTGCTGCCTTTTGGCCATTGTTGCTTGTGTCTTTCCTCAGACCCTGCTCAGTGTTTCCACAGCCGGTCAGGACGAAAATGCAGAAAGCCGTCGCTAGTGCTAGTTTCATTGTCATTTTGATTTACCGTAGTTGGTCGCCCGGCCACGTTGGCCGGGCATTGTCAGTGATCAGTATTGGGCCGTGGCATCGCTGCAGTCCATGGAGTCTTCGAGCATCTGATCGAGCTTTTGTTCCATTCGCTGCCTCAGGTCGGCGAACTTCCTTCTGCTCGCGATTTTGCGGACAACCAATCCGAGGATCATGGCCCCCGCGCTCATCACGGTCAGCCCGAAAAGCGATTGCTTGACTTCTATACTTTTCATCTCGTGCTCACAGCTAGCGCACTCGTGCCATGAAGTCAGAGTCCATCCTCACACCGAACGCGGATCCCTTGTCGAGCCTCACGTCGTTAGACTTAGACTTGCCAGAGTCGATCAGGTCGTAAATGTAGCCCAACCCGGCGCCCACTAGCGTTCCGGTCAGTAAGTTGTTCTTGGTGACGATCGCGATGATGGCGCCCGCGCCTGCACCGATCCAGACGCTTTTATGGTCGTTATTGGATTTCGTATTGCGAGCGACGATCATTCCGTCCTTCCGCTCCACGCTCTTCTCGTCCAGGCCGATGACTGATCCACGAACGGGGTATTTCATGCCGTTCGGTGTCATGATCGAGTCAAACTCGACAGCCAGGACGCCCGGTGCTTTGTTTGTCTTGGCTTTGGCGGAAGTGACGTGTCCCATTACGAGGGTGCCGACCGGCAAATTCGCATATGACTGCTGGCCCGCCGACCCGACTGTCGCTGTGAACCGGTCGCCTTCCTGAGAATCGTTCGAGGAAAGTGCCTGATCGAGTGTCACAGGGACGACAGTGCCCGTCGAGAACGCGATGTCCCGCATCGTGCCGCCATTGTTGTTGTTCGAGTTTTCGGAATGCCCAGCCATCGTGATGTGGACCGCTTGTAGGGCCTCGTTCCAATGGACGTCGGCACCGAGGCTTTCGCTGACAAAGCGCAAGGGCACCATGGTCGTTTGCCGGTAGAGGACCGCAGGCTGGTCGAGTCGCACGTCCTTGCCGTCGACTCTTGCGTCCGGGTCGCCGATCTTCAACCAAATCCTTTTGGTTTGCTTTTCACACGTGATGGTCTGGTCGCTGTCGTTCCAATCGACGGTCGCGCCAAGCCGCTCAAAGACCCCTCGCAAGGGGACGCAGACGCGTTGGTTCATCATCCTCGGGCCTTGGTCGGCGAAATTGACTTCGTCGCCATCGACGTAGACTCTGATGCCGCCGGCTTGTGCGGCCGAGTAGGCGATTGTCATTAAGACAAGGCCGGAAATTCTATTTGTAACGAGATGTTTCATTTTTAACCTCTGGTAACAAGATACGCCTGCCGCCGACTTTCGTGCCTGGAACCAGGCCTGTTGATTAGAATATCGTTCAATAGATTTGATATTGTTGTCATATTGTTTGTTAGCGTACATTGAATGATATTCAAATTCATTTGTCCATGAAATCGTATACTTTGTTTGAGTGACGCGCAATCTGGGGCACAAAGTAGGTGTTAGCCGCACGGTCTCAATTTAAGCTTGCCTCGAGCGTGAGGAGGGCGAGCATGCTCTCTCCGTTTAGGAGTACCAGGCAAAGTGCAATCCGAACGAGAGACTGGGCCATAGGGTATGATACAACCAACCATCACAAACATCCCCGAGGCCCCACCGATGCAGTCCCGCCCTCTTTCCAAGCGCGAGACAGAGATCGTCGAGCTTTCCATACAAGGCTATACGAACGACGCAATCGCCGCTAAGCTCGACTTGAGCGTTGGGACTGTGAACACCTATTGGCTCAGAATCCGGCTGAAAGTCGGAGGGCTCGGACGCACAGACACGGTCGCCAAGGTCATCACCGAACGGGCGGACCTAGCGTTGCGGGAGGCTAATGTCGAGCGCAAGGAGCTTGTTGACCACATGGCTGACCGGGCCCGTGACCTGGTGGAACTCCGGGCTGCCCTTGCCCTCCTGCAATTAGCCATGGACCAGATAAAGTCGACCGTTTGGGCGACGGACATGGACTTGCAGATCCACCTCATCGCTAATGGAGACATGCCTTCCACCCACTGTGGAGTCTTGTGGGAGGTCGGCAAAACGGTGTACGAGATATTCAAGACGACAGACTCCAATGATTTGGCGATCCATGCGCACTCGGAGGCATTGAAAGGAGTGGAGTCGAGCGTCCGACTCGAAGGAGAGTTTAAAAACATGACCTTGCGAGCGATCCCATTACTAGATGAGTCCGCAAAGGTGATGGGATGTATCAGCATCCTGAACGTGGTCGGGGCTTAGCCAAACTGGAGTTTGATCGCCAAATGCAGCTGTGGCTGTGTGTAAAGGTCTACGCCGCTCATGCCTCAGTCAAACCCAGGCAAAAAAAGTGCCCCGCCTACTTTGAGGCGAGGCTAATTTTATGTAGGATCCGGGATACCTTTTCTCTTGGAAGAGCAGAGTGGCACAAGGGGGAAGTCCTTGTTGATTTGCCACTCACACTCGTCTGCATCAAGTTCACCGTTCGGCTTTTTGAAGGCCTGCAAAGCTTGCTTAATGTCCGTCATTGTTCCACGCGATAGGGATGTAGCGCAAGTCGCCTCTTCTATGTCCAGAAATCCAAAGACATCGATAATGTGGCGCTACCCGTAGTCGGCCCAGACGTTTGTGGACGTTTGGTCGAACTGCCTCAAGTCGCTCCCACCAACCGACTCCGGCGGGTGGCCGCTTCATAATGGACTTTGTGCCTTCGAACAATTGCGGACAGGGCCCCAACAAGAACTAACACTGCAGTGCCAGGCTCAGGAACGGCTTTTGATACTAAAAATGCGACGGCTGGCTGCGAGACGGGTGGCATGCTTATGGCCTTCGTAACCTTCAATCCTCGAACGCGAAGGTGGCCATAGGCATGTTCTCCTGATCCCTCGGCAGAACATAAGGATTGTGCCGAGGCACCTGACGAAGTCGCCAGCCTGCCGTTAAGCAAACCGCGCGCCAACCGTCGTGTTTGCATTGGGGCAAACCGGCCCGACGCAGTCAATGTAGCGGTTAGCCCGTCACATAGA
This sequence comes from Chthonomonadaceae bacterium, assembly GCA_016788345.1. Taxonomy (GTDB): domain Bacteria; phylum Armatimonadota; class Fimbriimonadia; order Fimbriimonadales; family Fimbriimonadaceae; genus JAEURO01. The sequence continues at coordinate 10,653 of JAEURO010000015.1, read as the reverse complement.
TAACAGCCCGGTCGATGTCGACGCAGGGAAGCAGAACGCTACTTGGCCCGACCTGCTGCACTTCGACCGTGGCTTGGATGGCCCCACCGCCCCCCACAAAGCGGGGAAGTGGCAGGGGTGCGAACCCCATGTACGTTTGATAGTTTGCGGTTAAAGCCTTGTCGTTCAAAACTTGCACGTTGGTGGAGCTGACTACGTCTCGCAAGAACCCACGGACAACAAACACGCCGCCTGTGCCGGGAGTGAGCCGCATGCGCAGCCCAAGGTGAATGTCCACAAATTGAGGGCGCGTCGTCACAAAGTTCAACGCCGTGCGCACAAAAGGTGAACTCTGGTTGGGAACAAAGAATTTGCAAATCGTCTGTGCGTTTCCGTCCTCTGCGGCAAGGCTTGCCAGATTTCCGGCTGTGACCTTGCCCAGATTGACTGTCTGTGAGAGTGGCGCCAGCCGGTCGGTCGGCGGTGCTAGGGCCAGGTTGAACTCCGCACCGTGCTCGATCCCATTTTTTGTGTAGGATTGTAAGAGTTGCCCCCTCTTGTCATACTGCCGGAACAGACCTAGCTGAGCCCCGCTGAAAGTCGTCCAGAGCGTGCCGTCCTTCGGGTCATAGGCGATACCTTTGGCAGCGGTATTCAGGCTGTAGCGGTTAATGTCCTGTCCCGAGCGAGTTTTTTGCACGATGCTGGGTGTCTCGACGATCCAGAACGTGTCGTCGGCAGGATCGTAGGTGACGGCACTCCCTCCAGCGGGGAATAGTGGAGTCGCGCTGGTCCAAAACCGGTCGCACCTCCATAGGCTGCCACTAGCTACCGTATAGTTAAACTGACCATCGCTTGTGCCGTCAGCTACTTGTCCAATCGTCTGGTTCGTCCCCCCAAAAACCTGGACTCCGTCCAGGTCGTACCATGCCCCTAAACCCGTCTGTGTATTGAGCGGAACCGTGACGATGTCGTTCCAGCATGCAAAAGCCCACTCGTCCGGCCCAAAATCGGTGTCAAACCCTCCGACGATGACGCCGTTCTCGATAAAGTGGATCCGTGTCTCACTGGTTAACGGTTGCGAAGCGTAAAGCCGGCTCGTCTGGGCGTGACCACTGAGCGTCATACCGAATGCGGCCGAAGCTATCAAGATTCGAAGATTTGGCATGAGTAAGAACTGACTCATGCCATTTTATCATGTTGATCCGGCTTGGTATTACGCAAGATTGCGGAATATTGCATGACTTAGTGACTCATGCGGCAAAACATAAGTTGGCCATGCACAGATCCAAGGCGATGCCAGATTCATTCGTGCCGAGGTACATTTTCCCCATGAGTTTGCTCTTGGCCCTAACAGCCACTTGTCCCCACCTACTCGTAGAGCCAGATTCAGGCCGTGACATGCTCGACAAATTGGCTAGAGCCAAATACGTTTCATTTGAGGTCACAGTGGAAACAGCCTATGTGAGCCTTCCAGACGACCCAGTCATTAAGACGAGGCTGAAGGGAAGGATCATCTATGAGAAAAGTGGTCGTTGGCGATGGAGCAATCCGGATGGATGGGACATCCTCTTTGATGGAAAAGCATACTTTCGAACTGCGATGGGGAGCGCGTGGCGCGAACCTTGTCGCCCCTTTGATTTGCTGGGGGAACCCCTTGACTCGACAGCCTTACGCAAGTTGCTGATTGGGCTCGGTCCATTTTTCAACGGGCGTTGGAAAGGTGTCAAGGGCGAACAGGACTGGATAGTTGTGCATTTGGGCCAGACGGATCGAATGGGTATTGGGCAGCCAAAGTCGGCTTCTGATATCTCAGACACCCGCGCGGGAGTTATGGCCGCGGCCTCTTATCTCTACTTCGACCCCAAGACATTGACTCCGCTGAACGCCGAATATTGGGACTCACAATCGCAAGACCGGACGGAGCAAAGAGTAACGTACATTGACTTTCAGTTCGACCCGCCTGGGGCAGCAGCACTGTTGAGTGGAGACTGAAAGAGCACACGCACCGTATGCGATGTGCAGTTTTTCCACTCGAAATGCTATCGAGCCGGAAGGTGAGCTAAGCAGAACCCTTTACTGGCTAAGAAAGTTGAGCCTAGCTCTTCATCCCAGATTTTCTTTTCGCGGAAGCGCGCCTTCTTCCCATGGCAAAGACACCAGCACCCAAGATAATCATCGTCGTTGGCTCGGGGACTGCCATTAAGGCTAGCCCTGATCCACCATTGTGGTCGTAGTTTGTCAGTGAGTACTTGTTGACTGTGAACGTGATCTTACGAATGTCTAACGCTGTCGTAAATCCATAGAAACACGCATTTTCATTGTCTTCGATTCCCACAACATCGTTCACGCCATTTGACTGCGTCCAAGTTGGTGGGCTAATGAACCCAGTGATGTCTCCTTCGTAGTCACTGTAATCTAATAACCCTTTTACTCCTGAAATTCTGTTGAGCCAGTTTCCAGTGATCCAGTTACCGTCAGAGTCTTGCGCCTCCATTTCTTGGAACTGTTCTTCAATGTCCAAATCAAGAGTCGCAAACACGGTGCCGGTAGGCAAGTAACCGCTGCTCAGGTTGGAAAAGTCGACGGTGACCAAATAGGAGTCCCTTGTGTGGTTGTAGGTAAAGCCGACGAAATCGAACGACGAATTTGGACTGTTTGTAGGCCAATTGTTCCTGAATGAATTTGTCAGGTCGGTATCTTGATAGCCGACCATCCCTGGCACTCCGTTATTGCCTCCATCGACGATATTTGAAAGCGAGCATTTGTAAGAGCCAGAGTAGGCGCCTCCGGCTCCGACAAACGTGCCCGTCATTGCTGTCGATGTCCCCGAGTACGAGCCCCACTGCGCAGTCGCGCTGGTTGCTCCGAAGCCACTAGCTACGAAACAGCAAAGAATGTTTCGGAGTTGTAGATTTTTGAAGTTGGTGATTGGCATCGTTCTGTTCATCTCTTACACCGCGAACTTTGACATCATATCGCGTGTTTTGACATCATAATGCTGGTACCGTTACCAAAGCGTTACGAGTCTATCGGGGATCTGCGCAGTTTCATAGAGAGTCCCATCCTAAGTGCCTCGGTCGACTCTAAAGTGGATGGGTACGGTTTGTCTCTACATCATCAAAACTTCTGGTTAACCAGGTCCGGGCCGCAAATCGAAGGCCTACATTCCCAGTTTTTTTGCCGCCGCACGTAGGGCGGACCGGGGGGCATTGTGGGAGGTTGGTAACATTTGTCAGGTCGCCAAAAAGCTGGCCGGAGCTACCAAGGAATGGTCACTAACCCTCGCAATGTCGTCGTCATCGGGGCAGGCACAATGGGGAGCGGAATCGCTGCCCATCTGGCCAATATCGGCTTTGAGGTCAGTCTACTCGACTTGACCGAGGATTCAGTCAAAGCTTCATTCGAGAAAGCCCGTCGTTCAAAGCCGCCTCACTTTTATGTTGCAGACACAGCCGAGACAGTTCGGTTAGGCTCGATCCAAGACAACCTTGACTGGGTGTCGGCGGCCGACTGGGTTTGCGAAGCCATCGTCGAGAAGCTTGACGCTAAGCGTGACCTCTTCGCAATGATCGAACCTAGGCTCAGGTCTGACGCGTATGTGTCGACAAATACCAGCGGGCTCCAGATTTCGCTTCTCTGTGAGGGTAGGTCTGAGGAGTTTCGACGCAAGTTTCTGGGAACCCACTTCTTTAACCCTCCTCGATATCTCAAACTCCTGGAACTGATCCCTACTCCAGACACGGATCCGTCTGTGGTGGACAAGATGACTCGGTTTCTGGAGTCAGAGTGCGCACGCCGAGTCGTCTTGGCAAAGGACACGCCCGGCTTCATCGCAAACCGGTATGGCATGTGGTGCATGTACTTGGCGACCAACTGCGCGGAGAAGCTAGGTCTAACAATCGAAGAAGTCGACGCGATCACTGGCCCCTTTTTGGGTCGCCCGCGGACCGGCAGCTTTAGGCTGAACGACTTGGTCGGACTCGACATCATGGAGGACATCTCCCACAACTTGATGGATCGATGCGTGAATGACCCGCACAGGGAGATTTTGCAGGCGCAAAGATCTCTGACCTATCTCAAAGAGAAAGGTTGGATAGGCGACAAAGTTGGACAAGGTTACTACAGGCGGGAAGGGAAGGAGTTGATGTCTCTAGACCTCACAGGACTGGGGTACCGCATGCGGCAGGAGCCAAATCTTCCAACTCTGGACAATAACGCGAGACTTCCACTTGCAGACCGTCTCAAAGTCGCCTTGGACTCACGCTGCGAAGTCGGAGAGTTTTTGCGTGCCTATTTGGTCAAGAGCTTGCAATATGCGGAGTATTTGGCCACTGAGATCAGCCATTCGTATGATGACTTCGACAATGTCATGAAATGGGGGTTTGGCTGGGGGCACGGTCCATTCGAGCTAGCCGACATGATCGGACTTCCGCAAGAACCTTACTACAAGGACGGGAGCGTGAGGTCTTTTTCGGGAGGGTTTGTATCCAAAAAGGGTTCGACTGACTTTGCCACGTTGGCTGACTTTCCTGTCATCAAAAGTTTTGAGACTTTCTCGGTCCGAGATATGGGCGACGGGGTCATCCTTCTGTCCACGAAGACCAAAATGGGTGTGTTGACGATTAGCTTGGTCCATGAGCTTAGCGATTACTTAAGTTCATGTCCGCAACAACCCCTTGTCTTGACAAGTGAGGCCAAGGGTTTCAGTGCCGGGTTCGACTTAGAATTTTTGTTAGCTCGGGCTCATGACAAAGACTGGGAAACCTTGGATCGTGAACTGAATTCCTTGCAGCAACTTGGGCACATGCTCAGCGTCCGTCCCTCAGTGGCGGCAGTCTATGGCTTCTGCTTGGGGGGTGGATTTGAGGTCGCGACAAGCTGCTCCAAGGTTGTCGCCCTTGCCGAATCCCAGATTGGACTGCCCGAAGCCAAGGTCGGAGTCATACCGGGAGGTGGTGGAACAGCACATCTTCGACAGAGAAACATCCATAGCGCTAAGGCCATGGTGGAAGCAGCCCGTTGCCTTGCCCAGGGGTTCGTTTCGAGCAACGCTGACGAAGCCAGAAAAGTGGGCTACTTAAGGCGCAAAGATGTGACCGTTTATCATCCCGACATGCTTCTCTCGCGGGCTAAGTCGGTAGCCATGTCCACGAGTCCCAAAAACGAGGAAGAATGGACTAAATCTGTTGGTCCGGTTGGCGGAATGATCGAACAATGCTTTGGCGACTTGCAAAAGGCCGGCGAGATGACGGAGCACGACCACCAAATTGGACAGCACATCCGCCACATTTTTGTAAAAGCAGATACGTTTGAAGAAGCCCTTGAAAAGGAGCGGGCTGCATTTCCAGCCCTCTTGGCGAATGGCCTCACTGTGAGCAGGATCAAGCACATGATTGATACGGGAAAGCCACTCAAGAACTGAACGTCCAGTGCTGTATCTCGGCTCTGCGGTACGATTGAGGCTTCCCCTATGAAGATTCTGGTGCCGGTCAAACGGGTCATCGACCCCTACGCCAAGGTGAAAATGCTTCCAGACGGAAGTGGCCTAGATGTGGCTTCGGTCAAGTTTGATATCAATCCATTTGACGAGATCGCTGTCGAAGAAGCCGTCAAGATGAAAGAGCGTGACCCTTCGGTCTCAATCACAGTCGTCAGTATCGGATCGTCGGATGCAGAAGAGCAGCTCAGAAAGGCCCTCGCAATGGGGGCCGATGAAGCTTTGCTCATTGAGACCAGCGACTCCCTGGACTCTGGGGTTGTGGCTGCCGAACTTGAAATCGTCGTCCGGCAACTCGGGCCCGACCTGGTCATTATGGGCAAGCAAGCCACCGATGACGACCGGAACCAAGCCGGACAGATGTTGGCGGCGAAGCTTGGATGGCCTCAAGCCACGTTCGCTTGCGAGGTCAGTTGTAGCCCTGGACGTGTCACCGTCGTAAGAGAGACCGACAATGGGGAAGAGACATTGGAACTGACAACACCTTGTTTGGTAACTACAGACCTACGATTGAATGAGCCACGCTACATAGCCCTTCCCGGAATCATCAAAGCACGGTCAAAACCGCTTAGCCGCAGGCCGCGTGGCACCTCGGGCCAGCCGAAGACCCGCATCGTGGGTTATCAACCACCCCCTCCGCGTCCGCCTGGTCGAAAAGTCGCGTCAGTCGACGAACTCATTGCGGCCCTAAAGGAAAGAGGTGCGCTATGAAGGCACTCTTGGTGGCATTTTCAGATTCTGACCGTAGTTTAGGCGGAGGAATCAGCGCAAAGCTAGGAGCAGATTTCGACATAGTGCAAGTTCCGACCAGCGAACTTGCTGACAGCGCCGCACACTCCCTCTGGTCACTAGTCGAAGGCTACGCTTTTGTCCTGGCATCGTCCTCAATGCGAGCCAAGGACGTCATGGCGCGGCTGGCCGGGCTAATGGATGCGGCCATGGTCACTGATGTGACCGAAGTCACTGCGCCGAACAGGTTCATTCGCCCAATACTCGCTGGAACCCTGTTCGAACTGGTCGAAACCTTGTCCAGTCCTGTGGTTTTGACTTTTCGGCCCAGTGGATTTGAGTCCAATATGGCAAGCGAGGGCAGCCAGGTCGCTTATTCAGGGACAGCGGTTGAAAGAGGGGCAGTCTGTACTGGGCAGGACGTGCGATCGAGTGCGCGACCGGACCTGTCGCAAGCCAAGAGAATTGTTTCCGGTGGCCGGCCACTAGGGGATAAGGAGACTTTTGAAAAAGTCATTGGTGGGCTTGCGGACAAGCTCAGTGGTGCGGTCGGGGCCACAAGGGCCGCGGTTGACAGCGGCATTGCTGCAAATGAACTTCAGGTAGGTCAGACCGGCAAGATTGTGGCGCCAGACCTTTACATAGCTGCTGGAATCAGCGGATCGACGCAACACATGGCGGGAATAAAAGATTCAAAGTGCATTGTGGCGATCAACAAAGACCCCGACGCCCCGATCTTTGAATCCGCCGACTTCGGGCTAGTCGCTGATCTCTTTGAGGCTGTCCCAGAGTTCACATCCAAGGTTTGAATAGAGAAAGGCCCCAATGAAGGGGCCTTTGATTTCAACCAGGAAGACCGCGGTTCATGACGAACCGGGTCAACGACTTGGGTCCGCTAAAACTGCGTGCCCTCCTGGCTTTGAATTGAACTTGTCATCTTTCTAGCACCACCTCCTATGTTGGTTAAAAGTACGCGCCCGCTTGACAATTGCGGACGCGCCAAAAATAAGAACGACTTAGAAGATCAAAAAGTTTCCGCTAGCTGATGTCCAAGATTTCGTACTGTTGGATTCCGGCTGGGGCTTGGACTTCAACTTTGTCGCCAACGACCCTGTTCAAGAGAGCCTCGCCGAGTGGAGATGTGACGGAAATGAGATCGTTTGCGGGGTCGGCTTCGAATCCTCCAACGAGAGTGAAGACGATTGTGTCGCCCCACTGGATATCCTTGACTTTCACCTGAGACCCTATGTGCGCCGCACCTTCTCGCCTATGGGCTTCGTCAACGATTTGGGCGACTTGGAGCGCGTGCTCTAGCTCAGCAATGCGGTTTTCGAGCCGTTTTTGATTGAGCTTTGCCTCATGGTACATAGCGTTTTCCCTCAAGTCACCATGGGACTTGGCCTCTCGAATGTTGTCAGCAACCTTTTGTCGCTCGACCGACTTGAGGTTTTCCAACTCCTTCTTGAGTTTCTCATAGCCCTCTGGAGACACCAACATTGTCGGACATTTTGGCATAGACATTCGGGTTAAATGGGCCGGTTTGAAGTTCAGTGTCATTGTGGTGAGTTACAACACCTTGGAACTACTTCGCAGCTGCCTGCAGTCTCTTGAAGAGGCTGACGAAATCATTGTTGTCGACAACGCTTCGTCCGATGGTTCTCCAGAGATGGTCTCGAAAGAATTTCCCTGGGCGATCCTCATTGCAAATTCTAAGAACGTAGGTTTCGGGGCGGCGAACAACCTAGGCCTGAGTGCCATGAGCGGAGACGTAGCCTTGTTTCTCAATAGCGACGCTCAGGCCACCCCTGGGGCTATCAACCGCTTAAAGCAAGTCATGTCTGACCCGCAGCTTGTGGCGTGTGGCGGACGGCTGGTGGAGTTGGAGGACTGGCAGAGCCCTGGCATCGCGAGGGGCCAAAACCCCTTGGGGTGCAATGGTGCGCTCAATAATCGCACTCAAAACTCGTGTAGCTCTCAACTCACACTTTGGGTGGTCTTTTGCGAACAAAGCGGTCTCGAAAAGATCTTTCCCAAAAGCCGGCTCTTGTCTCCCTATTGGATGACAGAGCGAATCCTACGTTCTGGAGAATTGGTCACAAAGGTTGGCCAGGTCATGGGAGCTTGCCTAGCTATAAGGCCGCTAGAAAAGTTTGATGAGCGGTACTTCCTGTACGTCGAGGACACAGACCTTTGCAAGCGACTAGCAAGTCATGGGGACATTGTTTACGTCGCAGACGCCTTGTTTGGACATGTCTTAGGTGGATCGTCCGCGCAAAACCGCTGGTGGTCTGTGGCGATGTACAACCTGGGGAAGGAAACGTACTTTCGAATACACAAGGGCCGATTTTCGGCGGGGCTATGTTGGTTGCTCAATAGATGTGGCGCAGCGTTACGACTGGTTCTATGGAGTGCTCTCGCCCTTGTTACATTGGGACGTGTGGCGAGGTTTCGGCGCCAAGCAGAATTGTTCCTCCGGGTACTTCTCTGCCCGACCAAGGGGCCTCAACTCCCAGCGGACTCATAGGATTTGAGGACTGCCTCTGGGTCGCCTTCATCAGCAATTTGACCGTTGTCGAGCCAGACGCAACGGTCTGCAACCCGTCGAACTGCTGATGCGTTGTGCGATACAAACAAAATTGTTCCACCCTGCGAACGAAACTCTTCGATCCGCCTGTAGCACTTCTGCTCAAAGGAAAAATCTCCGACAGCCAGTACCTCGTCTACGATCAGAATGTCTGCGTCTACATGTACGGCGACTGAAAATCCGAGCCTGGCCAACATGCCGCTGGAGTACGTTCGGACTGGAGCATCGATATGTTGTTCAAGTTCGGCAAACTCAACGATTTGCGGAGTCCTTTCCAAGACTTCCTTTCGAGTCAAGCCGAGGATCATGCCGTTGAACAAGATATTTTCCTGCCCCGATAAATCGGGATGAAAGCCCGCCCCTAGTTCGAGCAACGGAGCAAGACGTCCGTGAACGACAAGCTTGCCTGAGGTCGGTTTGTAGACGCGGGCAATGAGTGAGAGAAGTGTGCTCTTTCCAGCGCCGTTTCTGCCAACAATAGCGACACATTCTCCATTTTCTACATTCAGATTGATTCCCTTAAGGACTTGAAGTTTCTCGTAGCTCTTCTTCTTCCACCACAAAGCCAAAGTTTTGAGAGAACCAACGCCGCTATGAGATAAAATAAATTCCTTGTGGAGGTCTGAAATTTCTATGGCCAAACTCATGGGCGCTCCATAAACCTCCACTTTAGTTTGTTGAATAAACTATAACCAGCCACAAGGGTTGCAAAAGAGACAAGGACAGTGATTCCAAACAACCCCCAATTTTGGGCTAGCGGATCGACCTTTTCCGCTCCTATCGCGATTTCCCCTGGAGGGACGAGGGTCTTCTTGTAGGTTGTCGCAAGTTCAGCTACCGGGTTGAGGTGGTACAAAGTATACAGCCATTCTTGCCCATGGCGCTTTGCAGCATAGTAGACATTCTCGCTGAAGTACATGATGGGAGTCATGAAGAAGGCTAGGTACAAAAGAACGCCCAAAACATATTTCACGTCTTCGTAAAACACATTGAGAGACGACACAAAAAAGGCGAAACCAAGCGTCAAGGCCAGCGAAGTCAACAAGAGGACTGGAAGAAAAGCGATCCGCCAAGTGAATGGCGTGATCTGGAATCCAGTGATAGCCCACAAAAAGAACAAATAGAAGAAAAACACAACAAGAGCTAGGAGATAGTGGATGAAGTTTGCCAAAACGGACGAGATAGGCAAAATCTCGCGAGGAAAGTAGACCTTTTTAACAATCGGCAATGCGGCCAACACGGACTGTGACGAGTCCATCACTGCCATATTAAAAAATAAGAATGGCAAATAAGCAGAGAGGACGTACGGGGCGTAGTTTTCGGTTTGGTTTTGAAGAAAGAACTTGAAGACGACGGTCATGACAAGGACTGTCATGAGGGGGTTAATGAGCGACCAGAAAAACCCAAGAAGGCTATTTTTATAGCGGATCCTCAGCTCTCTTTCGACCATCGCCCAAAGCAATTCTCGAAATCGCCACAACTCTTTGACGTCGTCAATCATGGGAAGATAGTGAAGTCTCAGAAGCTAACGGAAAGTGACATTTCACTGAAACATCTAATTGAACTTTGATTGGCGGTTTGTCTGTGACGCATTTCTGTTGTTTGTGTGTACAACGAGGCTCAAAGAGACAGCCAGTTGATGGCCTCAGCCCAAACACTTCACCCTGGCTTTGCGGGGGAAGTTGCCCGAGGTTCTCCAGAGTAGGTGCAGATTCGATAAGGTTTGCGGTGTAGGGGTGCATGGGTGCGCTGAACACATGTTCAGTCGGGCCGGATTCCACGATTTGACCCATATACATGACGCAGACCCTGTCAGCGAGGAACCTCACTGTAGTGAGATCGTGCGAGATGTACAAGTAAG
>JAEURO010000159.1 GCA_016788345.1 Chthonomonadaceae bacterium | reverse complement strand
ACACACGCACGCAGCCCACACATTCACATCTCCGGGCCTCTGCCTGGACATCACAGCGACGGCCCATACAAGGTGATCCTGTACGGTGCAGCTAGATCGAGCCTCAAATAAGCGCACTGACATCGTGACCTGGCAGTGAGACACAAAACCGCTGCTGGTGGCGCAAAGCAGGCAGTTGGGAAGGTATTTGAGCCCATTGCCTCCCACTCACACTCACCGCCAGCACTAAACCAGAGATCTTGGCCGCTAAATCGGATGAAAAAGCTGCTGGATGGGGGCACGATGTCAATGCGCTCATTTAGGTCTCGATCTAGCTGCGCCGTACAGGAGAGGTTGAGCTCGACGCATACGAGTTGCAGCAAATGGCCGAGCGGCGGCGCGGGTCGCCGGAACGGTTACGGGAAACGAAAAGAGCCGGGGAAATCCTCGGCTCTTGGTATTTCAGGGGGTGTCCTACGATCTGCCACGACTTCGGACACCCAGAGACTGCCGCTCCGTTGGGAACGAAGCGAAACCATGTAAGCTCATGGTAGTACAAAATGGGTGAAATGTCACGAAGTGACAAGCCTGTGTGCCGCACGACAAGCTGGCGTAACCGGACTCTAGCTGAGCGGGTAGCGCGTTAGTGCTTTGGTCAGGTGGGCTTCAACATGAAGCGGCGTAGGGTCGTGCGGGAAGTTGCAGCCGGCGAAGTCCCCGTACAGCAGGCGGCTGGCGGCGTCGTAGACCTGAGCAGCGGTCAAGGCATCCTCATAGCGACCCAGGTGCAGACGGCGGTGGCCGTACTTAATGCGCGCTTCCCATTTGCCATGATTCCAGGAGACGCCCTTGTACAGGCTGGTGTTGTTGACTCCAATATCCTTATGGGCCTGATTCTGGCTGCGGGTGGCGAGGCGCAGGTTATCGCGGGTGTTATGGGTGCGATTGAGATTGATGTGGTCAACCTGAAGGTCAGGCGGAATGGGATGGCCAAGGATGCGCTGCATGACGAGACGGTGCATGTACAGTACCTTGCGCTGGCCGGCATCGCCGTAAGTGTAATGAACTGCGTAGCCAGAGTTGGAGAAACACCAGCGACCGATGGCGAGTAGAAAGTCACGGTCATCCGGATCGACGAGCGCGACCTGGCCTTTGGTGAGGGCGATGGTAGACATAGGGGATTTCCTTTGCGGGGATAGAGAGGAGAAGTACGAGGGAGAGAACCACAGGACGCAGAGGGATGCGTCCTGTACGGGGAAAACAAGGCGGGTGTGTCACTTTTCTAGAGAGAGAGAGATACCTATCTCCAGATTTTCGCACACCGCTCAGGCGACCGCGTTGTCTGCTGGCGCAGTTCTTCGATTGTTGGCATGGCAGCCTCCTAAAATACCTCAAACCCCTCATCAGGGACTGGCCCGATTCTTTCAATCGGCGCGCTGGCTTTGTTCGGATCGAGGCACAGAGCAGGGTTCATAGCACGCCACTGTGGGAACGAAGGCAGGTTTCCGCCGCGCTCACCGAAGTTTGCCAGGAACGAGAGGATGTGTTTTACGTTCAGACCTTTTGCTTTACTCTTCTGGATGCGTACCAGGACGGGCACGTATTCCTTCACATACGTCTGAAACCCCGGCGCGTGATCCCATTGATCGACCAATGAAGGCGCGCTGTGACTAAACATGGGGTCTGACCATTTGATCTCACTGGTGAGGGCCTTGATGACCTCTTTACCTGTCAGGATCTTGGCGACAGGGAGTTGTGTTGCATTACTGAGATACAAAGTCAGGCCGTGAGTGGGAAGATCAGTGGCTGTCGTAGGTTCGGGCTTCGCCGCCCGTTCAGCGATTTCGCCAGCCATGCTGTTGTATGCATCTTGCAGCGGATCACTCTGGGCCGCTTTTGAATTAGAAAAGCCACCCTGCGCCGCAGGCGCACTAAAGGTCTCAGAAGAAGTCTCAGAAGAAGTCTCAGAGTCCCTCAGATGAGGGTCACTTTGTCCCCCCGTAGGGTCATTTTGACCCGACCCCTGCTCAGAGGTAGGGTCATTTTGTCCCGACCTATCATCGTCTGAGGTAGGGTCATTTTGACCTGACCCCTCATCGTCTGAGGTCGTATCATTTTGATCTGACCCCTTCCGGCAAAACGTGTCGAGATTCTCGTACTTGATCGTCACCCATACACCATCGTTGCGCTTTTCGTGCAGGCGACATTCGATCAGTCCGCGCTCGCGCAATGCGCCAAAGATGCGCTTGATAGTCTTTACAGACCAGAAGGGGAAGTTGTTATCGTGCCACTCCTGATAGGTGTTGTACGTCCACCAGCGCCCGTCGAAGAAATGCATGTCATCCTTCTTGGCGCTGCGCTGGATGTTCGTCAACCAGTAGTGGATCTGCTGAATGACGATAGCGGCATTCAGGCCAATCCGCACGCCAAGTGTGGGCAGCACTTGCAGCGGCGGTTCGTCAATGAGTAAGCGGCTGTAGCTGGACATGGTTTCTGACAGTCTCCTTCGGAACGGTTACGGGCGATCAATGGAACCGGACCGGATTGTTTCCCGGTTCGGAGGGCTTTTCTGTATCATCAATCTGGACGAAAAGATTTATCCGCGCGTTGAAGAAGGTGTGAGAGACGAGATCTATTCAGTAGAAATATTTATGAAGAAGGCACTTGAGTGTTCAATTCAGAAGCGGGAGCCTATTATACCAGGGGTCTAGACGATTTTCCAGCGATTTTAAGGGGTCTTTACTGATCTCAGGATTGTCAGGAAGAAAGCCACCGGCTGAAGAACGTTCCTGCGGCTCAGGAGCAGCGCGAGTGCTTTCTGAACGGCCTGTGCGCCATACGCCTCGACGCAGCGGCGGGCATTGGCCTGGCTAATGTGATGGTTGGTATCGCCTGACCGGCTGTTGAGCGTGCTGTAGACGTGCTGCGCCAGGGCTTCCTGAGCCGCATCGGGCAGCGGCTGACGGAAGCGGCGCAGGCTGATGCCGTAACCGTTACGGTCAAGGTTCTGAGAGTGTGGTTGCTGCGGCTGATCCGGTTCAGCCCAGGCCTCTGGCGATGGCACAGAGGCGCGCGGCAGAACGGCTGTTGGCGTGGGTCTAGCGGGTAATTCCCCTGCCCTGCCCTGCTCAAGCGCGATCCGGGCTTCGATCTGACGCTGGCGGTTGCGCCAGACCTGCTCACGGGCGATCACCTGGAGTGTGACGACCTGGGGCGGGTCAAGGCTGTAGAAATTGGCGTCCTGGCGGCAGTAGGTCAGGCTGTGGCCGCTGTTGAGCAGCCGGGCGGCGAGGTCGCGCAGCGCCGGGTAGCGCTTGCCGTTCTCGTCCTGCAAGAACGTCCCATCCAGCCGGAAATCCGGGACGCGGTTAAGGGTCGCCCAGGTGACCGTCTGCTCGTGGAACATGGTTTTGACGTGAACCCCCAGCGCGCGGTCGTAGCGGCGGGTCGTGCAGGCGGAGATGCCCAGACGAGCAGCCAGCCAGCGGCGGGGGTACTGTCCAGGGCGGCGCTGAAGGAAGGCTCTATGAGCCGCCAGACGGGTCTTTTTCGCGCTGCTGAGGTCGTCCATGCCGAGTGGGTCGCACAGGGAGTGTGGCGTGCCAAGCAGGTGGCAAAGCGTGGTGTTGGTGGGCATTTGGTAGTGGCGAGGCTGATAGACAAAATACGATTTTCCCGGTTTTGACACCCTACCAATAAAGCATTTTTGGTGGTCAGGATGAATATGCGAAGAGGCAGCGCAGCGGTGGGGGGTAGAGGGGGGTGAAACAGCCTCGAAGAAAGGTTTTCCAGACGGTGTGCGGGCGTGGAGGGCTTTGTCGATGGAAAACCGCCCTACGAGGCCGCTGAGCAGGTTTATGGCCGTGTTGCGTGTGAAGGACTGGCCGGGCGGGATACCTTTCTCGCGCAGCCCTTCGATGACCCGGATGACACAGGTCAGCTTGAGCGCGTACAGTGCTTCGCGGGCGCGGGCAGGCAACTGTGTTGGCAGTGGCTTTGGGGTGTATCTGGGCGGTCGCGCGGGTCGGGAGAAAGCGGAAGCGACTGTATGTAGAGCTTCGTTATGACGCTGGCGCTCGCTTTGGTGGGCACTGTTGACCGCTGGCGTGTTCGTGTGCAGATCAGCCAATGCGTGGATGGTGTACTCCTTCGAGCAGTCGTGATCGCGGGCGGTGAGGGCGGTCAGGAACAGCGCTTCGTTGCGTCCCCTGCCCTGCCGCAGATGATACTGGTAGAGCGCCTGCAAGTCTGCTGGTGAGAGCGGTACAGGTGCAGGTTGGCGGACGACAGCCGGTTGAGAGACCGGATCGGCGTAACGGTTACGGCGCTGGTCGAGGAAGTGCTGGATGCGGGCGATGTCGCGCGGGGTGAGCCTTCTGGGCTGGCCGCCCCGGATGAGCCTGTAGGTGAACCCGGCGATGGTCGTTGGACGGGCGACGACATAACGGCCTTCCGAGAGCAGATCGACCCCCTGCCCTGTCCGGCTGGCAAGGCTGAGATGACCCGGAAGCTGGAAATAGATGTGGAAGCCCCGGCGGGTCTGAATGACCTGCTGTTCGGCCAGCTCCGGATACTGGACACGAAATTCGTTGAACAGGTCAGCGTTGTCGAAGTCCAGGACGACCAGACCGGAAATGCGACCGGTGACAAGGCCGATGCCCTGGAAGTCCTCCTCCATGAACCAGCGGCGCAGCTCGTCCGGTCGGGGTTTGTGTTTCCGATAGTCATTCCAGGGGAGCGCTGGCGCTTTGGGCCGGTCGGGTGAGCGGTCTCCAAGCAGGGGAATCACCGCGTAACCCAGGGCGGAATAGGCCTCGGCGGCCAGCAGCAAGGTTGGAGAGTCGTTAGAAACGGACAAAGCAAATCCATCTCCGCGTGGAGACGGCTTGCGCGTCCGGGCAACTCTTGGTAAGATATGAATACGAAGAGATGCCTGGGGCTTCAAAGACCGCCCCGGCGGTTTTGTGAAGCCTTCTGACAGCCGGCAAGCTAAGTACAGAAGGCTTTTCCATTTATTGGGCGAGTGGTGGCGCTCACCGACGCGCCGGTGGTATCCCCTGCTCTACCGGGATACGTCTCTCATTCCGTCATAGCCCTCTTGGATACACAACAAAAAAGGACACCACTCGTTGGTTCGAGAGTGACGTCCTTTTGATTTCTTGCGATAATCTCAGGTGTGGTGCTGCCAATTTGTGTTATACTTGGTAGCAATCGTCGAACTCCTCCAACGAGTTCTTCGACAATCCTAGAAACCCAAGCCGGGTTCGGGGCACGGAAGCGAGTACCACCTCGCTTCTTTGCTTTTTCAGACTGTCTACTGCTGAGAAGTATAGACGCATCCCCCGACTCCCGCAACCGACTCGGAACTATTCAAGCCGGTCATTGAATCTATCAGGCGGATTCCCCTTGTTTAGCTTGCATTAGCGCGAAGCGCAGACCGCCGACGGCATTCATGTCTATGGGGTGCAGCTTGGCGGTGGTCTTGTGCTTCTTTGGGTTGAGCAGCTTGTCACCGTACCACTTGCGCATGAAATCTTCGACCAGCCCTGCCCCGCCGACCAGGATGACCGACTTGATGCCTTTGAATTGGTTGAATACCCCGTCGCCGATGTTATTGGCGATCCATTCGGCGTAGCGTTCGCGGTGCTTGTCCAGCAGCGGCTTGAGATCCAGGTCATAGCCAGCAGCCGTCAGGGTGTAATCGCCACTGACCGAACCCAGGCGGATGATGCGGTCGATGTCATCGACGGTGATGTGGGCGAAGTCATCGCCCTGTTTCCGGATGGTTTTGAGCATGGGTTCGCGGACGTGGGTGTGCGTGCCGCCGTTC
>JAEURO010000158.1 GCA_016788345.1 Chthonomonadaceae bacterium | reverse complement strand
ATCGATTGTGACGCCCAAGGAGTGCATGACCTCTGGCGGAAAGTCAAGAGGAAACTCCTCAATTCGCCGCAGACCGGGGCGGGACAGCCTAGAGTAGCTGTTGACAATAGACGTGACCGTCACGCTCATCAAAGCGAATGACTCCGACGATTGGACCTCATGGCCTCGTTGGACCAAGTATTGCGTGTTTGGAGCGGTCGAATAGGGAGGATCTTCCGGTACAAGTTGTGCGGTTCCTGTTTCGAGGTTTAAGTCCGTGACAACGTAGGACACCCCTCGGTGCAGATAGACGGCTCCAATGTGAGCATAGCGTTTGGCTCGCCAATCCTCCATTTCACCAAGTGGTTGACCTCCGGACAGGAGTACGATCGATTTGTCAGACGAACCTCTAATGTTGACACCGAGTGCGGGAGACGCATATGAGGGATAGAACAACCTTTGAGCTTGCCAAACCGCTTCACCGCTTTCGACTAAGTCCATTGCACATTGGGCTGCCTCGGACTCACCAAAGCTGACCAGCTCGCCTTGGTCGAGCGGTTTTTCATAGGCTGCGCACTTCAGTTGCGCAGAAAGGATGTGACTGTTTTTAGGGTTCACAGACACCGATTCAACCGTTTGGTCAAGAAGCGTCTCGGGGTGCTTGACTAGGAACTGCTCCAGTGGGTCGTTCTTAGGTAGGAGCACCGCAGTCCCCATTCTTTGGCCCCGTCCAGCCCGCCCGGCTTGTTGCCAGAAGCTGCTCACTGTTCCTGGGTACCCATTGAGAATGACGGCGTCCAAGTCACCTACGTCCACGCCTAATTCGAGGGCGTTGGTCGCAACGACCCCCGTGAGACCCCCTTCAAAGAATTCCTTTTCGATCTTCCTTCTCTCATCAGCTAAATATCCTCCACGGTACGCGTCGATCAACGAGGGGTCCATGCCGAACCCGCTCAATCGGTCTATTGCCATTTTCACGACTTGCTCGACTGCTCCACGCGACCTACAGAAAGCCAGCGATTTGACGCCTGCAGCCACAAAGGCCGCCAAGAGGGCCGCAGTCCCAGTGTTCGAGGACCACTTGTCCTCCTCTTCTGAGGGTTCTAGAAAAACCAGCTGCCTTCCACCATTTGGTGATGTGTCTCCCGAAACGAGGCTGACAGTCCTTCCTGTCAATCGTTCGACCAATTGGACTGGATTGCCGACCGTCGCACTGCATGCGACGACCCTTGGGCGGCTCTTCTGCCATTCACAAAGCCTGAAAAGACGTCGCAAGACGTTTCCAACATGGGAACCGAAGACGCCCCGGTAGACATGGGCCTCGTCGATCACAACGTAGCGCAGTGACCTAAGAAACTTGATCCAGTTTTCGTGTTGCGGCAGAATTCCAGCATGGAGCATGTCCGGGTTCGTGACCACGACATGTGCGTTCCTTCTGATCGCGCTCCTTGACGACGGCTTTGTGTCGCCGTCGTACGTCCCGCAGAGGAGGCCCGGGGGCAGGAGCTTACTGAGCTTGTGCGCCTGATCCTGAGCCAGCGCCTTTGTTGGAAACAAAAACAAGGCCCGGGCGGCAGGTTCTTCGAGCAAGGATTGCAATGTCGGCAAAAGGTAGCACAAGGATTTACCGCTGTTTGTCGATGTTGCGACCACAATGTCTTGGCCCCCCAGCGATTGCTCTATGGCTTCAGCTTGGTGCTCAAAAAAGTCTTCTATCCCCAGGTTCGCGAGTTTGGCGACAAGAGCTTCATTTAGGCTCAGCTTAAGTTGCCGGGTCTTTCCAGGTTTTGGTGCGACGGCGTGAACGACGACCTTGTCGTTTGGAAAGACATCGTGAACCAACTTGACAGGGTCAGTCAAGGTTATTCAAAGGGTGGTCCACACTGAGCCTACCTTTGTCTTTGTCCGTAATCTTGACTGCCAAAATTGACCCAAAGAACAGAACGGTGACGGGGACGGCCATCGCAATCATGGTCAATGGATCGCCTGAAGGAGTCAGGATCATGGCCAAAATGAAGATTGCTGCGGTCGAGTGCTTCCATGACTTCATGAGGGATTCGGCTGGGACGATGCCGGTCTTTGTAAGCAAAAAAGTGACGATAGGCAACTGGAACCCGACCCCAAAAGCCATGAGGAGCTTTATTATGAGGAAGACCATCGTGCCTTGCTCCTGCATAAGTGCCGACCCTTTGAAGTCGCGGAAGAATGAGCAAAACCAGCCGACAGTCGGCGACACCATCATCCAGCCCAGAAATCCTCCAAGGGCAAAAAGCAAAAAGCTGACAGGGAACAGGATTCTGATTGGACGCCGTTCGCTCTTTTTGAGCCCTGGTCGCACGAACATCCAGAGCTGGTAGAGGGCAAAGGGAAGGCTGGCGGCGATGGCCAGCGCGACGCTCATTCTGAGCTGAAGCATGAAGGGCCCGGTAAATGAGTGGAACACCTCTTGATACGTCAGCCATTTTGGGATGCTCTTGCTGACGACCTTATTAATGAAGTCATAGACCGGAATCGCGACGAACCAAGCGACAACTGTGGCTCCAACAAGAAACATAACGATCCGGATGATCCGTGACCGGAGTTCATCCAGGTGCTCTCCCAAGGTAGCACGAAACTCCTCGGGATCTTCCGAGGAGTTTCGTTTGGGGGTTTTTGTTGCTAGGGCCATCTGTGCCCCACTAGTCTACTTTTCAAGCTCTGCGACGTAAAAGACGCGGAACCGCATGACCATTTTCTGCTTGCCGCCTCCAGCACCTCGGTTGCCTCCGCCGCGTCCAAACTGTCCGCCGCCTCCGCGTCCCGTGCCTCGGCCGCTATTCTGGCCAGGTTGACTAGGGGTAGATGCCCCACCGCCTTGCAGGCCGCCTTTTCGTCCTTGATAGAACGAGAAGTTGCCTTCAGCGTCAAAGCCTGGTCGGAACTCAAAACCGCCGGTGGGTGGCAAAGTCCATCCGCCGCGCGGTTTTCCGATTCCGCCACCCGTCTGCATAAGGTCGTCTCCGCCTCCGCCGCCCATGTCGTCGCCACCACCCGACGGGTCATCGCCGCCTCCGCCACGGTTCGGGGCCGAGGCCGCCGTAGTTTCGACCAACGACTCTTGGCTAATCTCAACTTCCATCCGAGCAACGGCGCCTCGGTCGATAGCGAACCAAGTTCTTCCTTCGAGCTTGACATTAGACGCCTGCCCCTTGACTTGGTTCAGGTTCTTGACATTTTTGAGGTCGTTCGGACCGAGTGAGATCACGGTGTGAATAATCGCGCAGGGCATTCCCTTGTACCAGGTCACGCCCTCAAGTTCACCACGTGCCGGAACGGCGACAGTGATCTTTTCTGTCTCAAAAGCGGTCGCGAAATCTACGGCTCCGAAAAGCTGTGACGATTGCCATGCGTCACCGGGTTTGACAGGCTTGGTAGGCAGGATAGGGAGCGGAAGAATGGGATAGAAAGACAAATCTGCACCAGCCCCGTTCCGTCCATCCAATCCAAAGTAGATCGGAATGCTGCTAAAAACTTCGCGGCCCACGTCGGTGATCCTCATGAAGAATGGAGCCATGAGATCCGAGGTAATGATTCTTTCGCTGGTTTGTCCTGGAGGTACGATAGTCGCGGTGGCCTTGTCTTTGTCCGGGAGCATTTGAATTCGCATCAGGCCTTCTTTGCCAGCTTTTCCTGAATAAGCGTTGTCAGTGGCGTAAAGAATTCTGACCTTTGCTTCGTCAGTGGTGGTCTTCGGAGCCCTGCCTCCCAGCTGAGCTTGCGCTTGGCTGATCGTGCTTACGTCTTGAATGACGTTGAACGAATAAACTCGCTCGACCCCCGGAGTGAACTTGTACCGAAGTTTGATACCGTCCGTCGGAACCTTGATCGAAGACGTATTGTCGAGTTTGATGTTGACGGACGTCCGATTGACGATTTGCGACTTTCCGTTGTTGTCGACAAAGAGAACTGCTTCGACTTTTGCCGGGCCGTCGCTCCACTTGGCTGCGCCGCTTGTAGGGTCTTTAGCTTGCGTGTTCCATTTGTAGACGTAGTCTTCGCCATCGATCTCAGGCAGGGTCGCTTCCACAAACTTGCCATTGACGTAGATGCCGATGTAGCCACCGTCTGGAACGCTGTTCTTAGGGATCCGGATCCCAACAGTCTCTCTGACCGAGGCTCCGTCAAACGGTCGGCGAATGGTGAACGCCCCCTGGGCCCAACTAGAGACCGTGGTCGCGATGGCTAGTGCGAGGATGAAAATCCTATTCATGTATCAATCTCCGGGCATAAAAGCTCGCGGTCTATCCAATGTGACGATGGGTAGGTCTGGAATGTTACACGAACAGGTCCTTGAATTACTACCACCTGTCCCTTGTCGGGTCTATTCGACTTTAGACTTAGGTTCAGGCAGGGGGCAAGCCCTTTGGCCGAACCACTTCTTTCGATACTTTGCGACAATTCCGTATCCAGCTTTGGCAAGGACATTGACACCGGGGAGAGACCCGACATACCCTATCCACCGAAGGTACCAAGGAGCAACCCTCATCAAGCATAGCCATGCGTTATGGCCGAAGTAAGTTTGGTCGGCGACCAAGACCATGGCGTCTCCATCGAAGCCTTGCTCCCTGGCGTTGGCCGATTGTAACACGTCTGTCTCGATAGGCTGCTTGGCTCTGGCGGCCCACCTGACGACCTGGAGCTGGCTGCCGTGGCAGAGGTTGCACTCGCCGTCATAGAACAGCTTCCAAGTCATTACTTATTCAAATCCTTGTTTGCCAAACTAAGTTCACGCGTCCCGGGACACGACAAAGTCAGAAATCTGGGCCAAGAGATCCGCAAAAGGGGTCGTTGGAATATCGTCTAAGCACATCCTTGCCCTTTGTGCTTGTTCATGTGCGGTCTTTGAGGCCCGTTCCAGAGACCCGTGCAAGACCATTGTTTTGTACACTGGGCCCACATCTGCAAGCGGGTTGCCAAACATCATCCTTGTCCCTGCAAGTTCTTGCTCGTTAATCCTGGATCGAAGATCGATGAGAGGCAAAGTTGCCTGTCCTTCTTTGAAATCCGTCCCGCGTGGTTTGCCGGTCACCGTGTCTTGCGCCGAGTAATCTAAAACGTCATCTATGATCTGGAACGCGGTGCCCAAATTGAACCCGAATTGTGCAAGTGGCTCTTCGATGGTTCTGGGAGCCTGGGTGGCCATTGCGCCGACCCTGCAACAACACGAGATCAGGGTTGACGTCTTCATCGCGACAACCTCTAGGTAAGTTTCCTCCGTCAACTCGAAGTTGTTCCTCACTTCAAGTTCACGCACTTCTCCTTCGGCTAGCTCGACAACTGCGTCGCTCACTGCGCGAATCACTCTAAGATCGCCATCCAAAGCCAAGAGTCGCATGGCTTTGGCCAAAAGCACGTCACCCCCCAGGATCGCTGCCGTGTTGCCATTAATGTGGCTCGCAGTCGGTTTTCCCCGCCTTGTTTCAGCTGCATCGATCACGTCATCGTGGATCAAAGTTGCCATGTGGACCATTTCGAGTGAGGCGGCCAGAGATGCCAGCCTACCGTGGTCAACCGGCAGTCCGGTGGCTAGGGCCGAGAGCACTGCCAGAGTAGGGCGGAGACGCTTGCCTCCAGCCGATCGGGTGACGTCGCCGACAGACTCGATTGTTTTGACCTGACTCTGGCATTGCGACTTCAAAACGTCTTCAACCATGTCCAGAATTGACGCGAGGTGGTCTGCCACATCGGTTGGAAGTTGGGTGAGGAACGCGGCGTGTGTCATGGCTTTGAGCCTCCGACCATGGTCAAGTTTCCGAAGAAAAACGTATTGAACCAAACGTTGGTAAAGCCAGAATTTTTGAGGATTGCCGACAAGTCTTCCG